>JBEKRJ010000143.1:0-8679 GCA_049518835.1 Solirubrobacteraceae bacterium | reverse complement strand
GTGTAGTGCTCCCGGACAAGGAACCCGTGCAGGCGCGCTGCTCCGAGGCCGCGCGCGTCAGCGGGGCTCGGGTAGCGCTCAAGGAACGCGAGCGAGATCCGGCTGTACAGGTCGCTGAACAGGCCCAGCGGACCGGGCCAGAACCTCGCAAGCTCCGCGCGCAGCTGGTTGCATAGCGCGGTCCTAGTGCCAACGAGATCTTCCCTGGCTCGGGTCAGCGCTCTGAGCGCCTTCGTCTCGTCGCTGTCGGGCTCAAGCACCCGGAAGCGGTGATGGTCGGTACGCGCCAGCTCGCACAAAACGAACGCGTCAAACCGATCAGACTTCCCGCCCGAGACCCTGAACCGATCGCGAGCGGCCGCGACCTGGTTTGGATGCAACGCCAAGATCCGCAGCCCCGCGTCCAGCAGCCGCTCGACCAGCAGCCCGTCAGGCCGCTCGATCGCGACCAACCTCACCTCGTGGCGCACGAGTGTGCGGCACAACGACCGCAACCCCGCCTCGTCATGCACGAACGTAGCGGCCAGGATCTTCTCGCCCGTCTGATCCGCAATCAGCACGTCGTGCTTCTCAGACGCCCAATCGACGCCCGCATAGGTACTTCTCATCAGAACTTCAACTCCATCCTCGGTCAGGGTCTTCACAGCGCCCCGACCACGAGGTACCGTCGCGGATGCCCATGGACAGGCCCTCAAAGTGTGGCTACGTCCTGTTGGCGCTTATGGCACCTCACCGTCCGCCGAGAGGGGCTGGTCCGCTGATGGCCCTCTCCACAAGGGGGGGCAGGCGAAGCAAGGCCCTCTCCCGGCGGCGGTCGAGGCAACAACCAGCTTAGGATGACCCATAGGCGAAGGAGCTGTCTGACGTCGCCGTCGCACGACCGCTGGGTTCGTTCCCAAGCAGCAGCGGATTCCGGCCGCAGCAACTCCGAGGCTCCCGTTTCCCGCGCATTGGGGGTCTGGTGTCAAGGCCGAACGAGCGGAGACCTGCTCCCGAAATGTGGGGGACCAGGGATCGCCTCCGCGGCATCGAATTGCGGGTACCAGCATTCGCGATAAAGCAGGGCGCCAGGCCATGCCGTCGCGGCGAGCGATGGCCACGGTGGGAGTCGGTCTCGCTGAGGCGATGAGCAGGTCTGTAGCCGTGGTTCCGCGCGCCCAGCGTTGAGCGCATTGCAGGTCTCCGCCGAGAAGCTCGCGCGGTGACGCTCGACGGCCAAAACACGGCGATCACGAAGGTTCGAGTCGGTGGTTTCGAACGGTTGCCGAGCGCGCCTACCGAACGCGGTAGATCTCGTACGCGATCTCGTTAGGGCCGTTGAGTCGGCCGCGCCCGACGAATAGGCTTTCGCCGAGCCACGCATAGCGCCCGGCGCCCACCTCGAACTGCGGCGCGATCCGCATGTATTGATCGTCGAACGCGGTGGACTCGGCCGACGCGAGCGCGGCGAGGCCGTTGACTGGAGCGGATCGGAGCCAGGTTGTAGCTGAACGGGATGAGCTCGCAGTCCGTAGTCACCAGTTGGGCGCGCAGGTCCTGCCGGCGGATTCCGTCGGGCCGAGCCGGATCCAGTCGGTCCCCGGCATCGCCACGGTCGCGTCGATCCGCGGCCCCGAAGCGTCGTGGTCGTGACCTGCCAGCACAGCCGTTCGCCCAGCGATGAGTCGGTCGTTGGGCCGAGCGGACCTTCAATGGTCTCTGCGTAAGTGATCTCGTACTCGAGCTCGATCATCACCAACCTCCCCGCTAGCGCTCCGGGTGCCATCCGGCAGCGCGCGTGAAGCGGCTGTTGGATACCCGTTCGCCGTCGCGGCAGACGTTGTAGATGCCGCTCGGGAGGGAGAGAGCAACGAGCAGCGCGCGGGCTGCGTCGCTGACATGAATGCTGGCGCCGAGGGTCCGCACGGGCGCATCGTGGCCCGTGCCCGGCCCATCGAGGAGCCCGAGCCGGAGGACGATCCCACGCCTGCCGTCGCGGGCGAACCGGTCGGCCTCAGTCTCGGCCGCGAGCGCCGAGCGGAGGATCGCCGGGACGGCAGCGACCGGGGTGTCCTCGGACGCGCGGCCCTCAGACGGATAGACGAACGTGACCGTCGGTTGCACGTACGTAGCGACGGAGTTCGCGAGCGCCGCGTGGACAAGGATCCGCGACGCGTCGGCGCGAAGACGGTCGTTCTCGCGCCACACGTCCGGGTTCCCGAGCTGCTCGAGGGGCTGGATCCGGGTTGCCAGGTGGATCACCGCGTCGACGCCGCTGATCGCGGCAGCGACGGCAACGGGATCGAACAAGTCAAGCTCGCGCCGGCCCGGCGCGTGCAGGCGATGTCCGGCGGCTTGCGCCAGCGGGCGGAATGCCCGGCCGAGCGCTCCCGTGCCACCGGTCACCAGCAGTCGCATCGGGCCGGTCGGAGTGACGGCGTCGTTGCCTGTTATGCCCATCTGCCGGCTCCTCGCTCGCTAGTCCACGTCGCGTGCGGCTCGTGGGCAAGGTCCTCGTCCACGACCTCGACGATCCCGGGAGGCGAGTCCAGGATCTCGACGCTCCGCCTCGCCGCCTCGTCCACCTGAATTCGCGGCGGAGGCGGCTGCTCGGTCTCAAAGTACGTTCCGGGACCATAGAGCTGCCCGTAACGGATCACCACTCCACTGGCGTCCAGGACCGCTCTTTCGTGCTCGCCGTATCTGACGCCACGTTCGCCGGGTAGCTCCCAGGCGATGCTCTGCGCGAGGATTCGCAGAGCGTTCGCGGCCTTCCCGGCGGCGAGGAGGTTCGGCGTTCCCTCGCCGAGCATCCGGTCGTGGCGGGCGCTGAGCTCCGGGATCTTCGCCGCGTCGTCGGGCAGGTCGGTGAGTTGGTGCATCACCGCCTGTGGCCGGTAGAGCACAACCGCTTCGCGCAGAGCGTCGGCGTCATAGACATCGCAGAGGACAGGTGCGGCTCCGAGCGCCTGCAGCTCTGCGATCTTCGCCGGGGAACGAGTCATGCCGGCGACCTCGTGTCCGGCGGCCACCAACAGCGGCAGCAGCTGGACGCCGTTCACACCGCTCGCCCCGGCGAGAAAGATGCGCACGATCATGCACCTCCCACCGTCGCGCCGATGCCCTAGAACGCGTGGCCGGCGTAGAGCGTGTCCATGTACTCGCGCACAGCGTGGATCTTCCCGTCGCGGACGGTGAAGACACCGATGCATCCGTTCTCGTACGGCCAGCCGTCCCGGGTCCGCGCTCGGCTCGTCCACTGCAGCACGACCTGGTCACGCTCGCGGATCAGCTCCGTGACCTCGAGCTCGACGGATCCTGGCTCGTAGTGGGCCATCGCGGTGGCGAAGAACCCGTCCATGATCCCGTCTCGCCCCTCCCAGGTGCCGGACATCGGCAAGTCTCCGGCGGCGAGGGTCCAGGTCGCGTGCCCGGCGAACGCGTCGCGAACCGCCTGCTCGTCGCCTCTCTGCAACGCGGCGAAATATCGGCGCACAATAGCTAGCTATCGCTAGATCCAGCCGAGGGCGTCTGCGATCCCGGTCGCCGCGTCCAGCATCCGACCCACGGCCGGGGAGCGGTTGTGGCGCCGAGCGAGGAGGCATACCTCAAGGCTCGCCGGAGGAGACAACGGCAACCAGCGCAGCTCGCCCGGCAGCTCGGACGTGGTGGATTCTCCAACGATCGCGACGGCGTCCCCTTGCACGATCCGGCTGTAGCGCAGGTCGAAACTCAGGGTTCGTAACCGGACCCGCGGCTCGACGCCACGATCGCGAAACAACCCAAGCACGGCGTCGTAATGGCACGGGTTCGCCTCGCGCGGGTGTAGCAGCAACGACTCATCGCCGAGCTCGGCAAGACCGACCGCGGGGCACGCGGCGAGCCGATGATCTCGACGCAGCAACAGGACCTGGCGCTCGCGGCGAACCAGGCGCGTCTCCAGCTCGAGCGCCTGTGGTGGGCACCGGACCAGACCAAGATCGATCGATCCGTCAGTCACGCCGGCGACGATCTCGCCGACCGACTTGACCGCCGTCGTAATCGCGATCCCGGGATGGCTCTCCGCCAGCGCGTGCAACAGCCGCGGTGCGGTCTCATAGCTGGCACTGGCGCCGTAAGCGACCACCACCTGCCCGCGCTCACCCGTTCCATAGGTCCGGACGCTGCGCCACAGCTCGTCGGCAGCGCTCAGCAGCGCCGGTCCGCGCTCGAGCAGGAACTCGCCCGCCTCGGTCAGCTCGAACTCGTGTGTCGTGCGGTGCAGCAGCTCGACGCCCAGCTCCTGTTCGAGCAACCTGACCTGGCGGCTGAGCGCCGGCTGCGCGATACGGAGCCGTTCGGCCGCGCGCGTGAAGTTGCGCTCCTGCGCGACCGCGACGAAGTACTCCAACCGACGGAGATCGGTCACCATAGGGATGCTAGCCCTGCTCGACGCGGCCCGACCAAGCGGCCGCGCGGCGGCGTGTCCTCGCACCGCGCCTCGCGTTCGTCAGGGCTGCCCGACCCAGTGATGCCGCGATGCACTGAAGACAGCGCAAAGCGGTCTTTCACATCTGACGCGCGGCGACTTAGCGTGGGCAGCGATCACTTGACAACCCGCAACCCCCTGCGCCGACATGCATCCACACCTCCGCAGCTACCTCGCCAAAGCCAGAACGGAAGAGCTGCGCCACGAAGCCGCACCTCTAAGCCGTTTCGCCCACCTTGATCGGAGCCTTCGAATGACGTCTCTCGATTCCAGTCACAGGCGCCGCTTGATGATCCTCGCGATCCTCGGCACCGCTCAGCTGATGGTCGTGCTCGACGCGACCATCGTGAATATCGCGCTTCCCTCAGCCCAGCGGGCGCTTCATTTCAGCAACGACAACCGTCAGTGGATCGTGACCGCGTATGCGCTTGCGTTCGGAAGCCTGTTGCTGCTCGGCGGCCGGCTCAGCAACTGGTTCGGACGCAAGTGGACGCTGATCGCCGGGGTGGCGGGATTCGCGCTCGCGTCCGCCGTCGGTGGCGCGTCCCAGTCCTTCGGGATGCTGGTCGCCGCCCGGGTTGTCCAGGGCGCGTTCGGGGCGCTGCTCGCTCCAGCCGCGCTGTCGCTCTTGACTAGCACTTTCACCGAGCCGTCCGAGCGTGCCAAGGCGTTTGGCATCTTCGCCGCGCTCGCCGGCAGCGGCTCCTCGATCGGGCTGCTGCTAGGCGGCGTGCTGACGCAGTCGCTGAGCTGGCGCTACTGCATGTACATCAACCTCGCGTTTGCCGCGGTCGCGGTCGCCGGCGCGCTGCTCGTGGTGCACAATTCGCGACCCGAAACGCGGCCGCGGCTCGACCTCCCGGGCACGCTTGCAGTCTCCTCTGGTCTGTTCGCGCTCGTGTTCGGCTTCTCGCATGCGCAGACGACGAGCTGGGGCAATCACCTAACGATCGGGCTGCTCGCCGCCGGCATCCTGCTGCTCGCAGTGTTCATCGCGCTTGAGGCACGGAGCAAGAGCCCGCTGCTGCCGCTGCGAGTGGTCGCAGATCGCAACCGCGGCGCGTCATTCCTCTCGATCGGCATAGCCGGCGGGGCGATCTTCGCGGTGATCCTGTTCCTCACCTATTACCTACAGCAGACCCGCGGCCTTTCGCCAATCACCACCGGGCTCGCGTTCCTGCCGATGACCGCGACGATCATGAGCTCGGCGATACTCGCCCTGACCAAGCTCCAGCGGCGCTTCGGGCCACGGCTGCTGATCACCACCGGCATGACGCTGGGAGCAGTCGGGATGCTCTACTTGACTCAGATCAGCGTCAACTCCTCCTACGCTGGCGACATTCTCCCCGCGCTGATCGTGATCGGCGTCGGGCTCGGACTGGTGTTCTCCACCTCGATCAGCAACGCCACGCTGGGTGTCGAGCCGAGCGATGCCGGGGTCGCATCGGCCACCGTCAACGCTTCGCAGCAGGTCGGCGGGTCGCTCGGGATCGCGCTGCTCTCGACGATCGCGGCGACTGCGACCGCACATTACCTTGCGGACACCCACCACGGCCCCGGCTTGATCGCCCACGCCGCCGTGCACGGATATGCGGTCGGCTTTTCCTGGGCGGCAGCCATCTTCGCCGCCAGCGCTCCGGTGAGCGCAGCCTTGTTCATGCGCCGCGTCCCGGGATCTCGGTGTGGCGATGGGAAAACCCCGGTTCGCCACCGCGTGGTGGTCGTCGGTGGCGGCTTCGGCGGTCTTCAGGCGGCGATCAAGCTCGCCCGCCTGCCGGTCGAGGTCACGCTCATCGACCGGCGGAACTTCCATCTCTTTCAGCCGCTCGCCTACCAGGTCGCTACTGGCGCGCTGTCAGCCGCCGAGATCTCCTATCCGCTACGACGCATCTTTCGCCGCCGGCGCAACGTCGAAGTCGTACTCGCCGAGGTCACCGACATCGACCTCGATAGGCGGCTGGTCAGGACGCGCCCGGTCGCCGGTGAGCACCCGCCCGACTCGCTGCCGTTCGACACGCTGATCATCTCGGCTGGCTCGCATTACAACTACTTCGGTCACGAGCAATGGCAGGCGCTCGCCGCGAACCTCAAGACGCTCGAGGGCGCGCTCGCGATCCGGCGGCGAATCCTCGAAGCGTTCGAGGCCGCCGAGCTCGAGCCCGACCCCGAGCAGCAGGCGGCGTGGCTGACGTTCGCTGTCGTCGGCGGGGGACCGACGGGCGTGGAAATGGCTGGCCAGATCGCCGAGATCGCCCGCGATGTGCAGGCCGACTTCCACGCGATTGACGCGAGCAACGCGCAGGTCCTGCTCGTCGAAGCCGGCGACCGGGTCCTGCGCGAGTTTCCGCGCTCGCTCTCGGCCAAGGCACTACGCTCGCTCGCACGCCTCGGTGTGAGCCCACTCCTCGATCAAATGGTCGTCGGCCTAGACACTCGCTCCGTAACCGTCAAGCAATCAGAGGGGTCACCTCGTCAAATCCCGGCACGGACGGTGATCTGGGCAGCAGGCGTCGTTGCCTCGAATCTCGCGGGCGTGCTCGCGCAGCGGGCCGGTGTGAATGTCGATCGGGCCGGACGGGTCGAAGTCCTGGAGGACCTCTCCCTCCCCGGTCACCCCGAGGTGCTGGCGATCGGAGACATGATCCGTATCCGCCGCCCTGACGGTTCGTCGATCGCCCTCCCCGGACTAGCGCCCGTCGCGATGCAAGAAGGCCGGCATGCCGCACGCGTCGTACGAGAGCACCTCCGTGGCCGCCCCAGCCGAACCTTCCGCTACCGCGACAAGGGCAACCTCGCCACCATCGGCCGCGCCAGCGCGGTCGCTGAGATCAAGCCCCTCCGGCTCAGCGGGTTGTGGGCGTGGGTCACCTGGCTGACGGTGCACCTGTGGTATCTGATCGGCGTTCAGAACCGGCTCCTCGTCCTGATCCGCTGGGCCTTCAGCTTCATCGCGCACGGCCGCGGCGCCCGCCTGATCACAGCCACAGCGCTGCGCCCCACCACCAGCGCGCCCGCCCCGGTTGCGTTCTTGCCAGCGGAGCCCCCCCGACGGGACGCTCAAGGCGAGCAGGCCGCTTGAACCGACAAAGCATCACAAGCGTGCCCCCTCCTTCCCTCATTGAACACTGACCAAGCGGCGCCGGGTGTGAACCCACGTCGGCTGACTGGAGGAATCATGCAATCGAAGCTGCTTCTCCTCATACAACCAGACCCTCAGAACCGGCTCGAGAACGTGCTCAGCGAGCACGTGGTCTTTCACAGCCCCGTCAGGGACTACGGGGGCCGCGCGGACGTGGCCCACCTCCTGATGACAATTGGCAGCGTCCTCGACGAGATCGAGGCTCAGGACGAGCTCGTCGCCGGGCGCCAGGTCGTCACGATCATCACCGCCGCCCGCGGTGATCACCGGATGACGGGAGTACTAGACGAGACCTACGACGCACTCGGACGCGTCGAGCGGGCGACGCTGCTACTCAGACCAATGTCCGCGCTGCTTGACGCGATCAGCGGCATGCGCGCCGCCCTCGAGCGAGCGCCACTCCCAAGCTCGCTGCCGCCCGAACCATGTGAACCGCCTGTCGCTCTTGACCACGTGCCCGGCTAATCGAGCCAACTGGCCGGATGGCCACCGGTCGGCGCCTAAGCCGGCTCGCGCCGCCCCCTGACGGCCGTCCGTCCGTAGAGAGGAAACCGATGAACCACAAGTCCAGATCATCCACGGCGAGCCCGAGTGAGCCGGGTCCCGAGCTGCCCACCAGCGAGCCAACGACACGACAATGTCGAACATCTCGCGCCAGTTGGCGCTGATGATCGGCCTCGGTGTCGGGTTCGACTACGCGCTCTTCGTCGTTACCCGCTTCCGCGAGAACTACCTCGCGTTGGGCGACGTGGAGCGCTCCGTCGTGGAGGCGATGGACACCTCCGGACGGGCGATCCTGCTCGCCGGCGCCACCGTGATGATCGCCCTGTTCGGCATGTTCGCCACCGGACTCGCGTTCATGTACGGCCTCGCGATCGCCGCCGTCATCGCGGTGCTCCTGACACTCGTCGCCTCGCTGACGCTGCTGCCCGCGCTCCTTCGCGCTTCGGCCCCCGGCTGGTGCGCCCGCGCGGCGCTCGTCGAACGTTGATCGGTCCCCTCGAACCGCGATCGCAGGCGGCGATGGGACGAGCACGTTGCCGACTGCCCCGCGCCCCGCGGCGGTCGGCGTGGCGGCGCTGGAGCGAGGTGG
>JBEKRJ010000142.1:0-8679 GCA_049518835.1 Solirubrobacteraceae bacterium | reverse complement strand
CCCGCCGCAGGGGCTTGTCGACCCTTCGTAGATGACACCTTTGTTCGTGGTCGTGGCAAATGACGCGTGCCAGTTTGCAGTCGGGGTGACACTTTCTTCGCCGCGGCCGATCGAGCCGATCGCAACCGAGGCCGGCGGATGGAGTGCGCTTGAGGAGCCCGGAAGCGCCGCTGGTTGCCAACCGTGACGTACCAGCAAAGCCGCCGCCCGCCACGTCACGTTGTGTCTCGCAGACGACCACAACGTTACGCCCGAGGGAGTCGAATCACCGGCTGTAACGTTGTTTCAGCCGCGAGGCGCGCGCGTCGGCGTTGTGACTGGGTGCGTGGAAGGCCCCAATTATGCTACGGGCATGTACCGATGCTGACCGCCCTGGCGGGTGTCAAAGTTGTGTCTGTTATGTTGGGGGTCATCTGGGTGTTGTACACGGGACGCGCGGGCATTACCGCGATCTGGAACACAGGTGGGGCGACGGGCGCAGAGCGTGACCGTCGACATCGGCTCCAGGCAGCTTCAGCTTCCAGCGGGCCAGCACCGTTCGTCACCGCGACAGGGCGCCCTCGACGGACCCGACTTGGCTCCTGGTGGGGGGTGCATCCGTAGCGGCTAGCTGCAGCGGCTGCACGTGGGGACGGCGGGGGAGGTGATGCCCGGACGCATCGCCTCCTCGCCGTCGAACGATGGTGCGCCGTGAGGCCCCAGGCTGATCGCGAGCGACGGTGCGTCCGCAGCGCGTGCCACCATCAGCACGTGACCACGACCACCCCGGACACGTTCGCCGCGAGCGCGCTCACGCGGCTGCGGTTGCTGACGGGCGGACCACGCGCCGGCTTCCGGCCCGGGCAGCTCGAGGCGATCCAGGACGTCGTCGTCGACCGTGCGCGCGTGCTGTGCGTGCAGCGCACCGGTTGGGGCAAGTCGGCGGTCTACTTCGTCGCGACGGCGCTGCTGCGCGAGGCCGGCGCCGGCCCGACCCTGATCGTCAGCCCGTTGCTGGCGCTGATGCGCAACCAGATCGCGGCGGCGCAGCGGCTCGGGCTGCGCGCGCACACGGTCAACAGCACCAATCGCGAGGACTGGGGCGAGGTTCGCGAGCGGCTCGCCGCCGACACCGTCGACCTGCTGCTGATCAGCCCCGAGCGGCTCAACAATGCCCGCTTCCGCGACCAGATGCTGCCGTTGTTCGCGGCCTCAGTCGGGCTGCTGGTGATCGACGAGGCGCACTGCATCTCGGACTGGGGCCACGACTTTCGCCCCGACTACCGGCGCGTCAAGGACATGTTGGACGCGCTCCCGGCCGGCGTCGCGGTGCTGGGGACGACCGCGACCGCCAACGACCGCGTCGTGCGCGACGTGCTCGAGCAGCTCGCCGGCGACGGCGGCGAGTCGCTGCGCTCCTACCGCGGCCCGCTGGCGCGGCCGAGCCTGCGTCTGGAGGTGCTCGAGCTGCCGCGTCCGGCGCAGCGGCTGGCGTGGCTGGCGGAGAACCTGCCGGCGCTGCCGGGCTCGGGGATCGTGTACACGCTGACCAAGCGCGATGCCGAGCAGGTGGCCGCGTTCCTGACCGCCAACGGCGTGAGTGCGCTGGCGTATACCGGCGAGCAGGAGACCGCCGAGCGGCTCGTGGTCGAGGATCGCTTGATGCGCAACGATGTCAAGGCGGTCGTCGCGACCAGCGCGCTCGGGATGGGCTATGACAAGGCCGACCTCGCGTTCGTCGTCCACTATCAGGCGCCCGGCTCGGTCGTGTCCTATTACCAGCAGGTCGGTCGCGCGGGGCGCGGCGTCGAGCACGCCGACATCATCCTCCTGCGCGGCGGCGAGGATCGGCGGATCCAGGACTACTTCATCGAGCAGGCGTTCCCCGACCGCGCGCGCGTCGCCGTCGTGCTCGCGCAGCTGCACGAGGCCGGCGCGGACGGTGCGACCACGCGCGAGCTGATGGCCGCAGTGAACCTCGGCATGGGCCGGATCGAGGCGATGCTGAAGATCCTCGATGTCGAGGGGGCGGTCCGCCGCGAGGGCAGCCGCTGGCTGATCGTCGACGGCGCCGACTGGACCTACGACGCTAAGCGCTACGCGGAGGTGACCGCGCTGCGCCGCGCCGAGCAGGACGCGATGGCCGTGTTCGGCACCGACGGCCGCTGCCTGATGCGCGTGTTGCAGGAGCAGCTCGACGATCCGCACGCGAGCGACTGCGGTCGCTGCTCGGTCTGCACCGAGCCGCGCTTCGCGCGGCCGCCCGCGCCCGAGCTGATCGAGCGCGCCGGGCGCCACCTGCGCTCCAAGCCGGTCGAGCTCGAGGCCAAGAAGATGGCCCCGGATCCCGCCGGGACGATGCGCAAGATCCCCGACGATGCGCGGATCGACCCAGGATGGGCGCTCGCCCGGTTTGGTGACGGCGGCTGGTGGCCGGCGATCGAACGCGGATTTCGTGACGGCTCATTCGACGGCGAGCTCGTCGTCGCGCTCGCCGACGTGCTGCGCAACGCCGGCGTCGGCGTGTCGTGGGTGACGACGATCCCGTCGGTGCGCGTGGGCGAGATGACGGTTGATCTGGGCCGGCGCATGGCCGAGGAGCTGGGCGCGTCGTACCTCGAGCTGGTCGCACGGCGCGAGCGGCGCCCGCCGCAGCGCGAGATGGCCAATGCGGTCCAGCAGGCCGCCAACGTCCGCCGCGCGTTTGCGATCACCGCCAAGCCGCCGCCGGGCATCGGGGTGCTGTTCGACGATCGCCGCAACTCCGGCTGGACGCTGGCGATGGTCGGTGGGCAGCTGCGCCGCGCCGGCGCCGAGCGCGTCGTGCCGCTCGTGCTCGGCACGCTGCTCTAGTGGTGCATCCTCAGGATGCACCACTAGTTGCACAAACGGATGTGGGCCAAGCGCGTCCAGCGGCCGTCAACGGCAATAATTGCTGCGCGGGCCCGCAACGCAGTGTTCACGGCTGAGTCAATGACGGGAGCGGACGAGACATGGAGCTGATCGAGCCGCGCATCTGGATCGAGAACCGGACCTTCGACGAGATCGAGATCGGCGAGAGCGCTGCGCTGCAGCGGACGCTCACGCACCGCGACATCCAGCTGTTCGCGGTCATGTCCGGGGACGTCAACCCCGCTCACCTCGACGCGGACTACGCGCACGGGGACATGTTTCACAAGATCATTGCGCACGGGATGTGGGGTGCGTCGCTGATCTCGACGCTGCTTGGCACGACGCTGCCAGGCCCCGGAACGATCTACCTCGAGCAGACGCTGCGGTTCCTACGTCCGGTCGGGATCGGCGACACGGTGACGGTCTCGATCACGGCGGTCACCAAGCAGCCCGAGCGCCACCGGATCGCCTTTGACTGCCGGTGCGTCAATCAGCGCGGCGACGAGGTGATCGCCGGCACCGCGACCGTGATCGCCCCGACCGAGAAGGTTCGCCGACCGCGCGTGGTGCTGCCCGAGGTCGTGATGCGCGACAGCGCCGGCGGCCTGCGCGAGCTGCTCGCGCAGGCGAAGTCACTCGCGCCGGTCCGCACCGCGGTCGTCCATCCGGTCGACCGCGACGCGCTCCTGGGCGCCCTGCAGGCCGCCCAGGAGGGACTGATCGTGCCGCTGCTCGTCGGCCCGCAGGACCGCATCCGCGCGACCGCGCAGGCGCACGAGCTCGACATCGCGGGGCTGACCGTGATCGACACCGAGCACAGCCACCAGGCCGCGGACACGGCGGTGAGGCTCGCGCGCGGCGGACGCGTGGATGCGCTGATGAAGGGCAGCCTGCATACCGACGAGCTGATGGACGCTGTCTGCGCCGGCAAGGGCCTGGCGACCGACCGCTGCATGAGCCACGTGTTCGTGATGGACGTGCCGACCTACCCACGGCCGCTGCTGATCACTGACGCGGCGTTCAACGTCGCGCCGAACCTCGAGACCAAGCGCGACATCGTCCAGAACGCGATCGACCTCGCGCTCGCGATCGGGGTGAGCGAACCGAAGGTCGCGATTCTGTCGGCGGTCGAGACCGTTAACCCGAAGCTGCGCTCGTCGCTCGACGCTGCGGCGCTCGCGAAGATGGCCGAGCGCGGCCAGATCCACGGCGGCGTGGTCGACGGGCCGCTTGGCTTCGACAGCGCGATCTCGCCGGCGGCGGCGCTGGTGAAGGGAATCGCCTCGCCGGTCGCCGGCCGGGCCGACATCGTGGTCGTCCCCGACATCGACAGCGGCAACCTGCTCGTCAAGCAGCTCGACTATCTCGGCGACTCGCAGTCGGCGGGGATCGTGCTCGCCGGACGGGTGCCGATCGCGCTCGCCAGCCGCGCCGACAGCGCCTTCGAGCGCGTGGCGTCCGCGGCGCTGGCGGTGCTGATGGCGCACGCAGCGGCGGACAAGCGCCCGCTCCCGGACGTGCCCGGCGACTTGTCGGCCGCCGGCGCCGGCTTCGACGTCACCCTGTAGCGCGTCAGTCGGGCACGAACAAGCGACCCTGCATGTGCTCCTCGCTCTGGGCGTTGAAGTCCCACAGCCCCTTGAGCTGTGCGCGCAGGTCGTCTGGCAGTCGCGCCACGCCGTGGTGGTCGAGCTCGACGAGGTTGCCCGCCGGGTCGCGGACGTACAGCTGGACGACGTCGCCGGGCAGCTCGACGAGGTGGCTTCCAAACGCGTCGCGATCGAAGGCGCCGCGGCGCTCGGCGACCCGGTACACCGGCTCGAGGTCGTCGACGGTGATCCCGAGGTGGTGGTGGCTGGTCGGCTGCATGTCGCGCTCGAACAGGTGCAGCTGCGTGCGCCCCAGCGCCAGCCACTGCACCGGCAGGCCGAAGTTCGGGGTCGGGATCGGCTCGGCGCCGAGCAGCTCGACGTAGAAGTCGACCGACTCGCGCAGGTCGCGGGCGTTGATGCTGACGTGGTTGATGCGAGCGGTCACGAGCGCAACTTACCTTGTCCCTGTATCGACAACCGTCGCGACCCCGTTCGCGACCAATGCCACCGCGGGCACTACATCGGTGCGCGACTGCTGCGCGCAGTACGCGATGTCATCCTGCAGCCCGACCTCGCGCAGCACGGCCGCGTCGGCGCACGCCGACAGCGCGTCGAGCGGCGAGCCGTATGCGCGCGCCACTGCCTCGGCGATCAACGCCGCGTCGCTGCGCGGCCCGCTGAGCGCGGCGCAGATGCGCCCCGCGACGTACATGTCCTCGAGCGCCGGCCCGCCGTCGGTGCCCGAGCAGACGATCTGAAGCTCGCCGGCGGCTCGGCGCAGGGCAGCGATCACCGCGTCGAGGTTGCGCAGGCATGCGACCAGCGTCGTCGGCGTGCCGGCACCGGCGGCGACGATCGTCGGCGTGCCGTTGCCGGTCGCGAGCACGAGCTCGCGACCGCGCGGCTGCGCGGCCTCCTGCGGCGAGTTGCCCTGGTCAAAGCCGTCGGGCATCACGCACCGCCGCTCGCCGGCAAGCACGCGCCCGGGTCCGCGCAGTCGCGCCGCGCGCTCGATCGAGTCGGCGCACAAGACAGCCTGATAGCCGCCGGCGAGCGCGTCCGTGATCGTCGAGGTGGCGCGCAGCACGTCGATCACGACCGCGATGTCGGCGGGCCGCAGCTCGGCTCTGGTCAGCGCGACGTCGATCGCGAACGCCTCTCTCATCGATGGACATAATCCTTCCACGAAAACTGAGCCCGCGGCAGCCGCAAGGCCGCGATCGCCCGCCCAGCCTGGGAATCCGTCGTCTCACACGACGAGTCCGATGGGTTTCGCAGCGACCCCGGCTCAGATTTGGTTAGTCGTCTGGCTCATAAATCCTTTGACGTTTGCTCCGCGGGCATTTCCGACGGTCTGGGGCGGCGTAGTTTGCCTGCGGGCCGACGGCGGCTGAAGATACCCGACGTTTGCTAGCAGAATGGGCCGGGTGGAGCGGGGTCGGTTGGGGCGTATAAGAGCGTATAAATCGGCCCCTTTATACGGTATTCTTCGGTCAGTGGAGCCGAGCATCTACACGCCGGGTGTGGATGGACAGCTTCGTGAGAGCGATTGGCCAAGCGGTGGGAGCGGCGGTTGGCGCTCAAGACGCGCTTTGCTCGATCGGGACCGCGGCGAACTGTCTGCGTGGGGTGGCCGCGAAGTCGACGTCGGGCACCGGCGGATAGCCCGGACGGTCATCGGGGCTCCCGCTCCGGTCGAAGAGCCCCCACGGGTCCTCTGGCATGACCGGCGTCTCCGCGACGAGCTCGGCGAGCGTCAGCTCGCGCACATCGCCCCCGAGGGCGGCTACGTGACGATCGCTGGCGGGCTGCTCGACGATCATCGTCAACCGCGTCGGAGTCTCGCCGCAGAGTCTGCCCAGCAGCATCCAGTCGTCTGCGGGCCGGCGCTGGGCAGCGGCGATCAGCAGCTCCGCGTGCAGCCACGGCACGGTGAGTGTCTCGAGCTTGCGCGGATCGCGGGGTGTTCGGTCACGAAACTGTTTCCCGAAGGCCTGCAGGATGTCGCGCGCGATCCCCTCGCCGCCCCGTCCCGGCGTTGGATAGACAACGACCACGCCCCGGCCGAGATCGTGCGGCCGCTTGACCGCCGCCGTGCTCGCCGGCGTCTGGTCGGCGTGCGCGATCTGCACCCGTGGGGTCATGCGGCGTGTTCGATCGCGCCGCCGGCGTGCAGCTCGAGCACCGCTCGCGCGATCGGCTCGGTCAGCGTCGGACTGTTCTGCTCTTGGCAGAACGCGAGCGCGCTGTGGGTGAAGTTCGCCCACTCGCGAAAGCACCCGTGCGCGTAGCAGTCGTCGATCAGCGCCAGCAGCGACCCGGGTACGCGCTCGTAGATCGGGTGGTAGCCGGGGATCACCTGGAGCACCATCGCCGGCGGCATCGGCGCGAACTGCACGCGGCGGTAGATGCGGGAGCGGAGCATCGGCTCGCGCGAGAGCACCCGCCAGCACCCATCGCCGCCGACCAACAGCAGCGAGAACCGCGTCCGGGCGTGGTCGTGGAGGTGGCGCAGATACTCGATGCACTCACGGTTGAGCCACTGCGCCTCGTCGACCACCAACAGCCACTCCCGATCGGTGAGCAGCCCGATCAGCCGCTCGGAGAGATCGAACCGATTCGCACGGCCGGGGTCAGCGCCGGTCAGCTCCCGATACAGCCGACGCGCGACGTGCAGCGTCGTCGGGCGGCTGGGGAACTGCGCCCACGCCCGCGAGACCCGCAGCTCATCGAGCACCAAGCGCGCGGCGAACGTCTTGCCCGACCCGGCCGGCCCGTGCAACACCCCCAGCGCCCGGGCCGCCAAGACGTCCAAGATCGCGCGGCGGCTGAGCAACAGCGCCGGCGTCTGCACCACCCGCGCGCCGACCAGCTCGAGATGGTGCTCGGCGCTCACCGCGACCGCTCCTCCTCACAGCCGGGCCGGTCGGGCTCGCCCTCCGGCAGGGGACGGTTGACTTGCTCTTCGAGGCCGAGCAGCTGCAGCGTTGCGCGGCCGATGCTCTGACCGGGCTCCGCTCGTGCCGGCGGTGGGGTGAGCTCGTGGATCTCGCCCGGCGCGGTGATCGGCGCGACCCGCAGCTGCGCGCGGCGGCGTGCGCGCCTGGCCCACGCGCGCAGCGCCTTCTCGTCCTCGCGCCGGCGCTCGAGCGCCCGCACGCGAGCGTCCTCGTCAGGCTCGCTGGACGGGTAGGCGGTCGCTAGCCATCGGCCATGGTGGAAGATCTCGATCCACCGGCGGTCGTGGGGCATGTGCGCGACCTCGACCTCCTCGCCGACCATCCCCCACAACTCGTCCGCGAAATAGATCTCGCTGTCGTGGTGAACGCCGTCCTTCTGCACCACGTGCGTCGTGCGCGCGAGCAGCATCCACCGCGCCTCCTGATGCTCGAGCGCCCGGACCGCCGTCGGGTCAGAGCGCCACACCTCAAGCGGCGTACGGCCCGCCAACGCCGAATGCGGATAGCGCGTGTTGTAGCTCGCCACCCAGTCGGCGAACGCGACCACGAACCGGCCAAGCGTCCAGCGCTCCTGCTCGACCAACCGCCCGCGCGCGTCGCGAGGCCCGCCCGTGAACCCCGGCAGCCCCTGCAACAGCTGCTGCTCGAGCGTCCGGTTCAGCCGCTCGACCTTCCCCTTCTTCCACGGCGAGTACGCCTCCGTGCGCCGCGACACGCACCCGAGCGCGAGCGTCGCCTGCTCGATCGAGTTGGCAGCGAACTCAAGCCCGCGATCCCACCGCAACATCACCGGCACACCGCCGAACTCGCCGCGCTCGGGGTCGACCGTCACCGCCATCCGCAACGCCGCGAGCACCTCCGCCTGCGTCGGGCACGGCGAGATCGCCCACCCAACGATCAACCTCGAGAACTGATCCTCAAACAGCGTCACCCACGGCCGCCGAGGACGCTGCGCCCGCGGCGCCAGCACCTCGATCGACAGCAGCTTGTGATCAGCCTCATAGCACTCACCGCGAAACCGCGCCTCATGCCGCAAATACACCGCCCGATCGCGCAACGCCGGGTCCCCGCGCCGAGCAAAATCCCGCTCGATCGGGCTCAGCACGCGCTCAAACGCTCGCCCCAACGTCTGCCGACATGGCACCGTCTCGCCCTCGTCGCGAAGCTGGCGGTAAACCGCGGCGACATTCCCGCGCCACTGCAACAACAGCTCCACCGCCCGCTCGCTCGCGACCACGCCGCGCGCCGCCCGGACC
>JBEKRJ010000141.1:0-8708 GCA_049518835.1 Solirubrobacteraceae bacterium | reverse complement strand
ATGGCGTTCGTCCCCGAGGAGCTGTGGCCCAAGCTCGTCGTCGTGCGCTGCGGCGTCGACCTCGCGGAGTTCGCCCCCGCCGAGGTCGCCCCCGCCGAATCCGCCCCCAGCTCCGCCCGTGCGGAGCGCAGCGCCGGCGCGCCGCTGCGGATCCTGACCGTCGGACGCGTCGACCCGATGAAGGGAACCGTGCTGCTACTGCAGGCGCTCGCGCAGCTGCGCGAGCGCGGGCTCGCTGCGGTTCTGACGGTCGTCGGCGACGGCCCGAGCCGCGCGAAGGCCGCCGAGATCGCCGACCGGCTCGGCATCGGCGAGCTGGTGACCTGGGCCGGGGCGGTCGGCCAGGACCGGATCCGCGACTTCTACGCCAACTGCGACGTGTTCTGCCTGCCGAGCTTCGCCGAGGGTGTCCCGATCGTGCTGATGGAGGCGATGGCGATGGAGGTGCCGGTGGTCGCGAACGCGATCACGGGGATCGTCGAGCTCGTCGACGACGGCGTCAGCGGGCTGCTCGTGCGACCCGGCCGCCTCGATCAGCTGACCGACGCGCTGGCGCGACTGCTGGCCGATCCGGCGCTGCGCAGCGCGATCGGCCGCGCCGGCCGGGCGAGGCTCGCGGCAGAGTACGACCTACACCGCAACGCCCGGCGGCTCGCCGAGCTGTTCGCGGACGACCAGCGACGCACGCGCGACTGACCGGTGGCGCGCCAGACTTCCGACTAGGGGCTGCTCGGGCGTTCGGCGAGCCCTTGACCGGCGAGCACGCCGCGCTCCTTGAGCGCCGCGAGCAGCACCTCGACCAGCTCGCCGAGCTCGTACTCGGCCGGGCGCAGCTCGAGCTCGGGGTTGCGGGGTGCCTCGTAGGGACCGTCGATCCCGGTGAAGCCCTTGATCTCGCCCCGCCGGGCGCGCGCGTACAGCCCCTTTGGATCACGCCGTTCGCATTCACGAACCGGGGTGTTGACGAACACCTCGAGGAACTCGATCTCGCCCTCCTCGTGGATTCCCCGCGCGAGCTCGCGATCGCCGGCGTACGGGCTGATCAGGCTGACGATCGCGACCGTTCCCGCGTCGGCGAACAAGCGCGCGACGTGCGCCACACGGCGCACGTTCTCGGACCGATCCTCGGGACGGAAGCCGAGATCGCCGTTGATCCCGCAGCGCAGGTTGTCCCCGTCGAGCAGGTAGGCCGACTGCCCTTCGCGGGTCAGCCGCTCCTCCAGCGCAACCGCGATCGTCGACTTGCCCGACGCCGGCAGGCCGGTCAGCCAGACGGTGGCGCCGGCCTGGCGCAGCAGCGCCCAGCGCGCCTCACGGGTCAGCTTGCTGGGGTGCCAGGTGACGTCGGACTGCCGGGCAGGCGAGCCGTCGACACGGGCCTCGATGATCATGCCCGCGCCGACGGTGCGGTTGGTCGCCTCGTCGACGAGCACGAAGCTGCCGGTCGTGCGGTTGCGGCGGTACTCGTCGAACAGCAGCGGCACGTTCGTGCGCAGCTTCAGCCGCCCGATTTCGTTCAGGGCGAGCTGGCCGGCGCCCTCGTCTCGGTGCAACGTGTTGACGTCGATCCGGTAGCGCACCTCGTCGACCGCGGCCCGCGCCCAGCGGGTGGTGTGCTTGAGCGCATACCGAGCCCCGGGCCGGACCGGCTCGTCGGACATCCAGCAGACGATCGCCTCGAGCTTGCGCGCGATCGTCGGCCGGTTGTGCGGCCGGCAGATCATGTCGCCGCGGGACGCGTCGACGTCGTCGGCGAGCACCAGCCTGACCGACATCGGCGCGAACGCCTGCACGAGCGGGCCCTCGAAGCTGTCGATCGATGCGATCCGCGACTGCTCGCCGCTGGGCAGGACCACCACCGGGTCCCCCGGACGGAAGATCCCCGAGGCGATCTGCCCCGCGTACGCACGGTAGTCGGGATCGGCCGAGTGCGGGCCGGGGCGGATCACCCACTGGACGGGCAGGCGGCAGTCGATCAGGTTGCGGTCCGAGGCGACATGGACGTGCTCGAGGTGGTACAGCAGCGAGGGTCCCTCGTACCACGGCATCTTCACCGCGCGCTCGACGACGTTCTCGCCGCTGATCGCGCAGATCGGAATCGACGTCACGTCGGTCACCTCGAGCCGGGCGCAGAACTCGCGGAAATCGCGCTCGATCCGGTCGAACGCCGACTGCCGGTAGTCGACCAGGTCCATCTTGTTGACACACACGACAAGGTGCCTGATGCCCAGCAGCGAGGCGATGAACGCGTGCCGTCGCGTTTGCTCGAGGACGCCCTTGCGTGCGTCGATCAGGATCACCGCCAGATCGGCGGTCGACGCCCCCGTGACCATGTTGCGGGTGTAGCGCTCGTGCCCGGGGGTGTCGGCGATGATGAACTTGCGCCGGGCGGTCTGGAAGTAGCGGTACGCGACGTCGATCGTGATTCCCTGCTCGCGCTCGGCCCGCAGGCCGTCTGTCAGTAGTGCCAAGTCGAGCCCGTCGCGGCCGTTGCGCCGCTGGGAGGCGAGCTCGAGCGCCTCGAGCTGGTCGGCGAGAATCGACTTAGAGTCGTACAGCAAGCGCCCGATCAGCGTGCTCTTGCCGTCGTCGACCGAGCCGCTGGTCACGAGCCGCAGCATCGGTGCGGCCTGTCGGCCGCCGGCGATCCTGGCCTGCTCGCGCGCCGCGACTGGCATCACCGCCATCAGACGCGTCCCTCGCGTCTGCGGTCCTCGATCGCCGCCGTCGACGTCATCTCCCCCACCGCGCCGTAGCGTACCGAGGTCTCGAGCGGGGCCGCGCGCCGGCTGCGCACGAGCTCGCGCGAGAGCAGCACGATGAAGCGGGTGTTGCTGCGCAGGTAGCGGCCAAACAACCGGCGTGGCTCCTGGGCGAGGCGAAACAGCCACTCGAGGCCGATCCGCTGCAGCAACTCGGGCGCCCTGCGGGTGATGCCGGCGTAGATGTCGATCGCGCCGCCGACCCCCATCACGAACGGGACGCCGAGCGTCTCGCGGTGGCGCGCGAGGAAGTACTCCTTGCGCGGCGAGCTGATCGCGACGAACAGGATGTCCGCGTGCGCCTGGGCGATCGCGGACGCCACCTCGGCCTCGTCGGCGTCGGCAAAGTATCCGTCGCGGTAGCCCGCAAGCTCGAGCCCCGGATGCGCCGTGCGCATCCGCCCCACGGCGCGCTCGAGCACTTCAGCTCGCGCGCCGAGGATGTAGACGCGGTAGCCGCGCTGCGCGGCACGCACCAGCAGGCCGCCCATCAGATCGATCCCGGCGACGCGGGCCGGCAGCGGCGCTCGCAGCAGCCGCGAGGCCCACACCACAGGCTGCCCATCCGCGGTCACGAGCTCGCATTGCGAGACGCTGTGACGCAGCCGCTCGTCATCCTGCATCGCGACGAGCTTTGCGACGTTGATCGCCATGTGCTGTGTAAGCCCGCCGGATCGGATCGCGTCCTCGCACACGGCCAGTGCCTGCTCGAGGTCGACCGGATCGATCTGGCAGCCGAGAATCTCGGTCCGCCCGCCACACTCGATCGAGCTTGTGAACCCAACCCCCGCCTCGTTCGGGAGATCGCCGTCGAGCGAGCTTGACGCCGAGCCGGGGCGCCCGAGCCCGATCGCGGTCGCACCCTGCATTCACATTCCTCTTCGCGCGACGACGTACGGAATCGTGCGCAGCAGGATCTTCATGTCTTCCCACAGGGACCAGTTGGTGACGTAGAGGTAGTCGATCTTGACCATCTCGTCGAGCGGTATCCGGGCGGGCCCGAGGATCTGCCAGTGCCCGGTCATGCCGGGCGTCAGCTGTAGGCGGCGGCGATGCCAGCCTTCGATCCGGCTGTCCTCCTCGATCACCAGCGGCCGCGGACCGACGAGGCTCATGTCGCCGCGGACGACGTTCCACAGCTGTGGCAACTCGTCCAGTGACAGCTGTCGCAGCACCCCGCCGACGCGTGTGATGCGCGGGTCCTGCGCGATCTTGAACAGGCCGTCTGCCTCGTTGAGGTGACGAAGCTGGTCGCGCTGCTCGTCCGCGCCGACGACCATCGTCCGGAACTTGAGCATCTCGAACGGCCGGTCGTCACGGCCGATGCGCAGCTGGCGAAACAGGACCGGTCCGCGAGCGTCAAGCTTGATCGCGAGCGCGATCAGCGCGATCAATGGCGCGCTCGCGATCAGGCCGAGCACTGACACCGTGAGGTCGAGCGAGCGCTTGATCAGCTGCGACGAGCGACTCAGGTAAGGGGTGCGGACCGACAGCAACGGCACCCCTTCGACCTCGTCGAACTCGACCGAAGATCCGACCACCTCGAGGATCCGCGGCAGGACGCTGACCTTGGTCCCCAGCATCGTCGCGACGCGAATCATGTTCAGGACCTCCTCGGCATCGGCCCGCTCGGGCGCGAGCAGGATCCGGTCGATTCGGTACTGCGAGATCAGGGCCGTCAGATCCTGCCGTTCGAGATAGGTGCCGAGGCCGGGGGGCTCGCGGCCGAACCCGTCGACGGGGACGTTGGCGACCACTTGTGCGTGCAGCGAGCGGCGGCGGGCGAGCTTCGTCCGCAGACGCTGGCAGGTCTGACCGTCGCCGATCACCAGACATCGTTCGACGGGCGTGATCGCGCGACTGATCATCCGCGCCGTCGCCCGGAACAGCAACAGCAGCAGGAACGTCGACAGCCACAGGCTCAGCAGCCCCCGACGATCGGTCGTGCCGGTGATGAACTGGCCGTTGATCAGCCACACGACCAGCGAGTACAGCGTTGCCAGCTGAAACACCACAGGGGCTTCGTCGAGGGTCGACTTGCGTACCAGCAACTCTTCGCGGTCATAGATCCCAAGCAGCTTGCTGATCAGCACGATCGCCGGCACCACCACCAGCGTCGCGGGCCGCGTGCCCCCGCCCAGCAGGCGCGTCAACCCCAGCGCGCAGGCACCGGCGAGCGCATCGGCCAATGCCAGCGCACGACGGTAAGTCCCGTCGCGAACCGACACCAGGCGCCGCGCGTCGGGCCGGCCGGGCACCGGCACGAGCGGACGTGGCTCTGTTGCGGCGCAAGCCGGCGCGGGACCGCTCGTGCGCTCCTCGCGATTGCCAGCCTGCGTCAGTTCGGTACCCCCCTGCGTGCGCGACGTCCGTGCCGTGGCTGGTCCGCGCAAATGCAACGATCCCCCTGCAGCTCGGCCTCAAAAATCCCTGCGTGTTTGACTGTTGGGAAGCAGCCTTAAGCGTGCCTAAGGCATATTCCTATCACAGACGGCGACGCCCGTGTGACAGTGGGCAAAAGGAACTGTTTGTCGGCGCCTAGCTCATCAAACCCGCGCTGGCGATCCTTTCAGTAATCCGTACCAGGTCACAATCGAACATCCGTCGAACGTGTTAATTGCACAAAGTCACTAGTAATAGTGTCATTCAGCCTCTCCCGGAAGCCCCAGCCCGGCCCTGATCGACGCCAGCGCATCGGGATCCGGTTGCGCGGAGGGCCCCAGCCCGAGCGTCGCCCGCTTGCCCCGCCCCCAGTTGTAGAAGCCGAGATCCAGCGCCTCGAGCGGCAGCTCGCACGCCTGCGCGAGCTCGGACGCCCGCCGCTCGAGCAGCAGCGAGTCGCCGATCCCGAGAATCCGCTTGGCGGCAAGCGTCGGCTCGTTGGCGCCGCCGATTTGCAGCGACCCGGCGCGCAGCTCGTACACGCGCAGGCGCCCGAGCGTGACGAGCAGGTCAAAGCGGGCGTCGCGGTGAAAGCCAGGCAGCGCCAACCGCTCGAACACCCGCGCGAACCGGCGCTCGGGGGTCCACGCGTCCTCGCCGCCGAACGCCGCCGCTTGGGACCCGGCGCGCTGTGCCCACGCGCGGTACGCATCGATCGTCGCCGCAGCACGGTCTGGCTCGTGCGCCGTGCGCGGCCCCGTCTGCACACCGTCCAGCAGCGGCTCCGCGCCGGATGACCACGACACCCACGCGGCACGCGCCGGCGCGAACGGATCCTCGCCGTCGACCGGGCACAGGTACGCGAGTAGGAACGCAAGCCACGTGCGCTCCTCGATATCGGAGTCGGCAGCCGCGACCTGCGCATACAGTCCGGGCGGGTGCTGCTCGAGCACCCGCAGGCGGCCGGCCGCGAACGCGAGCTCCTCAGCCAGCCGCTCGGCGTCTTCGCTCGACTTCAGGCCCGGCGCCAGTCGCGACCGATAGCCGTCGTCGGCGCCACGCGCGAGCCGCCGCACGCGGATGCCGGTGCGCCCGGCCCCCGTCGCGCGCGGGGCGCCGGCGCCGGGAGCCGGGGTCCGCGGCGCCGCGACGCTCGCGCGCGGAGCGCTCGAGGTGACGATCGGGCGCAGCGCAATCGACTGCTCGCGCGAACAGATCGGGCAGTTCTGGACGAGTCGGTTGTGACGACAGAAGGTCGGCATCGTCACTGCATGGTGGCAGGTCCGCTGACAGTCGCCGGCACACACCAAGGCGCCCAACTCCCGCTGCGCCGGCCCTTAAATAGGACCGGGGGGCCCAGATCCATCTGGGCCCCCCGGAGAGCCAGGGAAGTGGGGGCGCAGTTCCCTGACCGACAGGGGCGAGTTTCCCCGTCCCAAGCTTTACGTAAACCGACTTCCGATCTGGCGCACCCAACCGCCGGGACGAGCCCGGTCGGGTCCTAACCGTAGCATTCCCGCACTTGTCGCTGCGAAAACTTGTTGGCGCGAGAGCAGCGCTTCAGCGGCGGCGCATCCCGGGGCCGGTGAAGAACTCCTCGCCGGGCCGCACCGACCCGGCCGTCTCGGCCTCGTGGCGCAGCGTCCGGTCGGCCTCGCCGCTCCAAGCGCCGACGGCGAGCATCTCGCGATCGGCGTCCATCGGACTGCCGCCCAGGTCCTTGTTGACGATCCGCGCGCACTTGCGACCCTCGGCGATCGCGGTCACGACCAGCGATTGGCCGATCCGCGCGTCGCCGCACGCGTACACGCCGCCGACGGTCGTGCGGTATGTCTGCTGCGTGCGGATGTTGCCGCGGCGATCCAAGCCGAGCCCGAGCTGCGCCACCAGCCCCTCGTGCTCGGGGTGCTCGAACCCGATCGCGATCAGCGCGAGGTCGGCCTCGAGCACGAACTCGCTCCCCGGCACGGGCGTCAGGTCACGCGACGAGGTGCCCGTCACCTTGCGCGCGTAGACGTGGCTGAGCTGGCCGTCGCGGCCGCCGAAGCCGGTCACCTCGGTGCCCCAGCGGCGCTTGCCGCCCTCCTCCAGCGCGTACGTGAGCGGCGTGCGCTTGGGCGGCAGCGGCCACGGATGGCGAGGATCCTCGCCGTCTGCCGACAGCTGCGCGTACACGTCGAGCATCACGACGTGGCGCGCGCCCTCCCGGTGGGAGTTGGAGATGCAGTCCATGCCCGTGTCGCCGCCCCCGATCACGATCACGCGCTTGTCCTTGGCGATGATCTCCGTGCCCGGCGCCGGCGCCTTGGACGGACGCCCCTGCTGCGCGGCCACCCACCGGTTGCGCTGATAGAGGTAGTCCATCGCGAAGTGGATCCCGCGCAGCTCGCGCCCGGGCGCGTCGATGTCGCGCGAGACGCGCGCGCCGATCGCGATCACGAGCGCGTCGTAGCGCTCCTTGAGCTCGCTCGCCGAGACCTCGCGCCCGACGTCGACGCCGAGCTTGAACTCGATCCCCTCCTGCCCCAGGATCGCCGCCCGGCGGTCGATGATCCACTTCTCGAGCTTCGCGTCGGGCACGCCGAAGCGCATCAGCCCGCCGGGCCCTTCGTCGCGCTCGAACAGGGTCACCGTGTGGCCGCAGGCGTTGAGCTCCGCCGCCGCGGCGAGCCCCGACGGGCCGGAGCCGATCACCGCGACCGTGCGGCCGCTGCGCCGGCCTGGCGGCTCGGGCGTGATCCAGCCCTCGGCGAACGCCCGCTCGACGATCGCGAGCTCGATCTGCTCGATCGTCACAGCGTCGTCGTTGATCGCCAACACGCACGCCGACTCACACGGGGCAGGGCAGATCAGCCCGGTGAACTCGGGGAAGTTGTTGGTCGAGTGCAGCAGGTCGATCGCCTCGCGCCACTTGTCGCGGTACACGAGGTCGTTCCAGTCGGGGATCAGGTTGCCCAGCGGGCAGCCCTCGTGGCAGAACGGGATCCCGCAGTCCATGCAGCGCGCGCCCTGGCGGCTGATCTCCGCGCTGGGCTGCAGCGCGAAGTACTGCCGGTAGTCGTGCACGCGCTGATGCGGATCGCGCTTGTCGAACCCGACCCGGTGGACCTTCAGGAATGCGCCGAGCTCACCCATCAGCGCTCTGCGGCGGTCGCCTGTGCCGCGGCCTGCTCGGCGAGCACGCGCTTGAAGTCGCGCGGCATCACCTTCACGAACCGCTCCCGAGCGCCGCGCTCCCACGACGCGAGCAGGTTGCGGCCGACCATCGAGCCGGTTCGCGCGACGTGCTCGCGGATCAGCCGCTGCACCTCGATCGCATCGTCGTCACCGAGCTCCTCGAGGTCGACGAGCTCGGGATTGCAGCGTCGCTCGAAGCGGCGGTCCTTGTCGTACACGTACGCGATTCCGCCGCTCATCCCGGCAGCGAAGTTGCGCCCGGTCGGCCCGAGCACGACGACCCGGCCCCCGGTCATGTACTCGCAGCCGTGGTCGCCGACGCCCTCGACCACCGCGTAAGCGCCGGAGTTGCGCACCGCGAAGCGCTCACCCGCCAGCCCGCGGAAG
>JBEKRJ010000140.1:0-8709 GCA_049518835.1 Solirubrobacteraceae bacterium | reverse complement strand
CCCCGCGAGCCCAAGGCCCGCTGCGGCTCAGGCGGTGCGTTCGTAGCTTGACCTCCTGGACCATGACCTTCCAGGTGGCGCGCACGACGGCTCGGACACCGCCGGCCACCACGACCTGAGGAGTGCCGCGCCAGCTCGTGATCGCGCCGCCGACGACGAGCTCAAGTTGGCCGGGCGTCACGGTCAGCTCTACGGTCTGGTTCGGCCCAAGCCCCTTGGCGACCAGCTCCCTATTGAGCCAGACGTTCCACGGTACCCGTGGCTCCCAGCCTCCGAACCTTTCGCGTTCTACGCGGAGCAGCGTGATCTGAGCGTTGCAGTCTGCCGCGGTGTTGAATGGTGAGGTGGCGTCGTGGATGGCACCGGCGGCATGGTCCCGTTCGCGCTCCGGCTGGCAGACCACTTCTCAGGCGTGTTGACAAGGCTCCCACCCGCGTTGATGGACTTGAACCAGCTTCGCAGCGAACGGAGCGTTGGGATTGCGGTCGGGATGATTTACGCGGTGCGAGCGGACGAGTCCGAGGACCTTCCGCGGTTTTCCGTCGAGGCCGAGGCAAACGCGCTGGCTGCTCTCCGCCTGGCGCGGTAACCACCTATAGGGCAGGGCTCGGGGGTCTCGTGGCCGATCAGTTTAATGGCAGCGCCGAGCGGCTCTGTGGCCTGGTCGGCATCAGGCCAAATAGTTCGTGCGACGAGGTCAAGCCCGCTTTCGCTCCGCGAGCTGGCACCTCCCTGATGAGGTGGCCCGAAGCTTGAACATTGGTCCACATTTCGGGCCAGTCGCTATCCCCCGGCTGGCCCGCAACCGACGATAGAACCACAACCACCCCCACGGGAGGCACCAACCATGCGCAAGCTCGCGCTCGTTCTGCTGGCGCTCTTGGCCGTCGGTTGTGGGTCAACCACTCCGACCAAGAATGCTGATGGCTACTCTGATGGTTATCCGAGCGGTTTCGGGCCGACCTTCGTGACATCTTGCCTAAATACGGCGAGCGATGTACAGTCGACTTGCACTTGCGCACTGTCGTACCTTGAGGATCACGTTAGCTATTCGCGGGCCGCGAGTGACCTCGCGGCAGGCGATTTCACCGATGCTCCCGTTTCTCAGGCAATGACGCATTGCGAAAATTCGGACGCGTGTTCCGCCCTCGAAGGTGACATCGAGAGCGATTAC
This sequence comes from Solirubrobacteraceae bacterium, assembly GCA_049518835.1. Taxonomy (GTDB): domain Bacteria; phylum Actinomycetota; class Thermoleophilia; order Solirubrobacterales; family Solirubrobacteraceae; genus Palsa-465. The sequence goes on along the minus strand of JBEKRJ010000140.1, from coordinate 7,535 downwards.
AGCGGCAGTCAGCTCCTGAGCACTGACGTGGACGCTATAGCAGACGATCTCAGCTCTAGCTACTATGGCAACGACGTTCCGTCTGATGTGTCGCAACTCAAGACTGCGCTTAATGGTCAAATCCAATCCGATCAACTGACCATCACAGATGCAGGCGCGATCAACGCCCCGCCGCCGACCATTACCCCTTTCAACACCTATATTGAGGGTTACAAGCAGATGCTTGCAATAGCTAACAGGAACGACCCAGGCGCGCTCGGGGCGGCTAACCCAACGTTGACAAAGGCGAATGCGGAATACAACGCGATGTTGCCCGCTCTCGATGTCTTCTGTCATGAGAAGATCACAACTTGGTAACCAACAAGTCAGAACACGCTTTCGCTTGGGTTTGGCTCCGCAAACCCTGAGAACCACAAGCCGTGAGAACACCCCGCGCCGTTGAGAGCGGATACACGCCATTCGCAGGTGGGCTACCGAGGGCAATCGCGCCCGGTAACGGTTTGCGTTTGTTGCCGTCTGCCGCGTTGCTCGGTCAAAGAGCTCGAGGATCTCGCCTTCGAGCCCGGGCGCTGTCACCGAGGCTGGCGACGGTACGCCGCTGGCGCGGTGTCCGGGGCGAGGCTCATGTGGTAGTCGCAGAGCCAGTGCAGCCCGTGATGATCTTCGAGGTACTTGAAGCGCGGGCCAAGTGCCCGGACAGCGCCGCCGACCTCGTTGTCGTCGAGGTCTGGGTCGAGAACAACATCGAGGATGTCGTCCAACAGCTCGAGCCGCTCGAGGTTGGCTTGGAGCGTGTCGAGCTGGCGCTTGGCGACCTGGTCGTGGGCGTTGGCGTCCGTCGCGCTGAGCATCATGTCGAACACGCGGACGGTCTCGTCGACGATCTCGGTGTGCGCTGCGGCCAGCGCGGCGAGCAGAATCGGGTGACGACGCTCAGGGTCCATCAGGCGCAGCGCCCGCGGCGTCGAGCGCCTCGCGACGATCGCGAGCTGCCGCAGCCGCTCGGGTGGGATCGCACTGAGATCAAGGCGGTCCGCTCCCAGGTCCTCGAGGTAGGCGAGCTTGGCGACCTCGGTCTTTGCCGCGTCGCTGGACGCCGACGTCGCGCCGGCGCCCAGCCACACCAGCCGCGCCATACCCAACGTCGGGTCGTTGACGAGCAGCTCGTCGAGCTCGTCGCAGCGCTCGGGCGTGAGCTCGGGGTCCATCCGCCGGCGGATCTCCTTGCGGGCGTCGGCTCTGGCCGTCGACACGGTTCGCATCAGCCGGTCCAGGCCGGGCCGTACGATCCGCTCGGCCCGCAGCTGGTCAAGCGCCTGCCCGAACAGGATGCTGGGCGTGTCGTGCTCGAGCGCCCGCTCGGTCAGCCACCCCGCGAGTGCGCTCCAGTCCGACGGCCCGCATGTTCGCCAGCCGGCGTGCTCGATCACATCGGCGACGTGACGGCGGCGGGTTCGGCCGTCAGCCTCCCGCGCGTAGCGCGTGAACGTCGCCGCTCCCACGCCGATCTGCTCGCCAACATGCCGAGCGACCTCACGCGGCGCCTCCGAGAGCTCGGCAGGGACGAATCCCAGGAACCGCAGCGCCGCCAGCTGGACGGCCAGGCCGATCCGCTCGCCAGCGCCGCGGTGGGTGCGAAGCCAGCGCAAGTCCTCCAGCGACAACATGAAGTAGGCAGCAAGGTCGCTGCGGGCGACCTCGCCTGGCCAGCTCGACAAGCGCGCGAGCTCCTCTGTCGGCAGGCCGCCGCTGGGACCGCTGGACACGCCCGTCAGACCCGCCTGCTGTTGTACGTCAAGCCGTCACGTCTCAATGACAACCGCTTCGAGGGCGGCGTCCTTGTCGGCCTGCGAGGGCAGGCTGTAACGGCGGGTCGTGTCCAACCGCCGGTGCCCGGCGATCTCGGCGACCAGCACCACATCCGCGCCCGAGCGAACCAAGTTCGTCACGCACGTATGCCGCAGGATGTGGGCAGAGAGATCAAGGCCAGCGTCAGCCGCCAGACGACGGATCACGAGGTCGATCGCACGGGTGCTCATCCGCGTCCCCGATCGCGACAGCCACAACGCGGACGGCTCAGGCGCCGTCGCTCCGCTCCCGCCGCGGGCCTCGGCGAGCGCAACGAGCTGGTCTGCCCGGGCCGCGACCCACTCGTCCAGAGCGTTGCGGCACGGGCTGTTCAGCGGCACCTCGCGGTACGCGTCGCCCTTCCCCTCCCGGATCTTCACGCGGCCGCGCCGCGCCGATACCGCGATGTCGGTCATGTCCAGGGCGCCGAGCTCCGACAGACGCAGCCCGGCGTAGAAGAACACCGTCGCGATCGCGCGGTCACGCGGCGACGGGTCAGCCTCGGCGAATCGCAGAAACGCGCGCTGCTCGGCCTCGCTGAGCGCGCGCGGTGCCGTCTGCGCGAGCTCCTCCCGCGCGACCTCGGGCCGCCCCGCACCACGCGAGCGGTAGAAGTTGTCGATCGCCGCGAGCGCCTGGTTCACCGACGCCGGCGCCCACCGCTTCGTCGTCTTCGCGTACCGCTTGTAATCACGGACCGCCCAATCACGCACATGCGAATCCACGAGCGCCTGCCCGCCATGCTCCGAGCCAGCCAGCCACGTCACGAACTCCCGGACCTGCGCCAGGTAGGCCTCGCGGGACCGGGCGGCCAGCGGCTGGCTCTTCAACCAGCTCTCATAGCCGGCGAGCACCGCGTCGACGCTCACATCCTCGTGCGATCCCGCGTTCGGCACCGGCCCTCCTGTTAGTGGAAGCGAATTTCCCGGTCTGCGACCCGGTCGGCGCACACGTTAGTGGAAGCCCAGACGGGATGTACTTCCACTAAGCATGTTTAGAGGAAGCCGCCGCCGGAACGTCCGTTGGCCGAGAACATCGTCCTGAGAGCGACATCGCCCGAGCGCCCCCGGGCTTCAAGCAGACCGAGCAAGCAGACTGCGGGCGACGACCGAGAAGATCGTTGCCTTGCGCCAGAACGGGCAGCGCCACAAGCCCGGATGACGTGGCCGCTTCCAGCCACGAGGAGCTGTCTGACGCTACCGCGCGGGATGGCTGCTTGAGCGGCCGAGCGGCGATGCAGGCACTCGCGGACGGCGGGGTCGACTGCTGGTTCCGTCCGGTGCGGTGATCAGCTCGGGGTCGCGGCAGACCCTGCCTCGACCCGGCTGCTTGCAAGAAGGCTGCAAGCACTCGGTGCTCGGTTCTGGCGAGGAGCAGGGCGCGACCCCTTCGGCTGGTCAGGCCCTGCTTTCGTTCTGCGGCTCGGGTCGCGAGCCCGAGGCGGAACGTTCTCACGGGTGTTATCACTGAATCTCGTCAGCGTGCGTGTCGTCGTGATCGAGGCGCGATTGCGAGGATCACGAGGACGACGAGTGATGCGGCGCCGATCAGGAACGCGTACCAGGCGATGTTGCTCACGGTGCCAGGATGTTTCGCGTTCTGGTAGGTCAGCTCGGCAATCGCGAACAGCGCGAGGTCGACCACGAGCAGAGCGACGAGGTTGCGATGAGAAGCGATGATCTGTCGCGGGTCTGCTGAGGTTCGCCGCTGGTGTGTGGAGGTCTGCATTGTCATGGCCTTTCTGATGTTGGCGGGGGTCGCTATTCATCTCAGGGGAGGGAGACGCGCGTGGCAAGTTCTCGTTGTGCGCATGGTTGTCGCATTTCGTGGCTGATGTGCCGGGCCCGCGGTGGTGGTGTGCTTGGTGCCGGGCTCTGGTGGCGCTCGATGGCGCATAGTGACCGGCCGGTCAAGCATGGCTGCACTCACCGCTGCTGTCGTCGGGCGCGGGTAGGACTGTTGTGGACTTCTCGACGATCTCGCGCGTCCTACTGGAGGAGGACACGGATCAGCGCTGCGGACGATGCGTGGCGGTCTGGTCGGCGCTAGCTTCCGTTTGTGGCTGCCGAGAGTACGTCGATTAGGAGGGTCGGGTCGATCGATTCCGTTCTCGTCGATTGCGTTCTGGCGGTGCTATTGACGATCGCGGCGCTGATCGATGCCGGCGCGTTTTCGAGTCGCCGCCTGGGGGCGGTTTCGGTCCTCTCGTGTGCGGCGCTGACGGGCAGTGTCGCGTTACGACGTCGGAGCGCGGTGCTCGCGACCGTCGTCGTAGGGGCTGCGCTGGTCGTGTTCGAGCGCGCGAGCGGATACGCGGGCGGCGGCGCGTCCGAGGCGGCTGCGATCGCGGCGTGCCTGTATCTGCTCGGGCGCCGTTCTCGTGTTCAGCGCCCGCTCCTGTCGATCCTCGCGTTTGTCTGGTGGCTGGGATCGTCACTCGCCGCCGGCGCCAGCGCTCCGGGAGGAGTGGTGGACAACTCGTTGTTCTGGGTGCTGTGCGGGACGCTGCCGTTTGCCGTCGGCTGCACGCTGGCTGTCCGCGCGGCAACTGGGGATCAGCTGAGGGTCACTGCTGAGCGACTGCAAAGCGAGCAGGCGCGACGTGCCCGTCGTGCGGCGGATGAGGAGCGCAGTCGGATGGCGCGCGAGCTGCACGACGTGGTCGCTCATTGCATGAGCGTGATGGTCGTTCAGACCTCAGGTGCGCGTCGGGTCGCGGCGTCGGATCTCGAGGCTGCCCGCGAAGCCTTGAAGGTCGTGGAGAGCGCTGGGCGCGAGGCGCTTGTGGAGCTTCGGCGGATCGTGGGCGTGCTGTATCGAGGCGACGACGAGCCGGCTGGCGGTTCGCCGGGGCTCGCGCAGCTCGGCGTGCTTGTCGATCGGGCCCGGGCAGCCGGACTGCCGGCGGCGCTGTCCGTCGAAGGTCCCTGGCGCCCGGTTTCCGCGGGGCTTGATCTGGTGGCTTACCGGATCGTTCAGGAGTCGCTGACCAACGCGATCAAGCACGCCGGTCCCGCCCAGGCGCGCGTGCGCGTGGTCTTCGGTGCCCGTCATCTGGTACTCGAAATCACCGACAACGGACAGGGGCAAGGACGTCGCCGTCGCGACGACGGAGCCGGACACGGTCTGATCGGAATGACCGAGCGCGTGAGGCTCTATGGAGGGGACCTGCACGCGGGGCAGCGCATTGATGGAGGGTTCGAGGTCCGTGCTCGGATCCCAATCGACGGAGCCGTGTCAGGTCCGCAAGATCTTCTCAAGTCGCGGACCGATCGCGACGCGCTCAACGTCGAGGTCAGCGGATCGGTCGCGTGGCGATGGCTCGATCCGCTCCTGGCCGGCGGCTTCCTCGTCGCGCTCGAGGTGATGGCGCTCACCGGCAGCGAGCGCGGAGCAGCCCGAGTGCGGGACGTGGTCGTACTGGCCGCGATGGCGCTGGCGTGCATCTGGCGTCGCCGGCAGCCGCTGTGGTTTCTGATCGCGGTGGTCGGCGCCGTGTTCGCGCTCAGCAACAACGTCAGGCCCGGACCCTCGCTGCTGACCGTGGTCTACGTCGGGCTGTTGCCGGCCTATGCGGTCGCTGCCTGGGAGGATTGGCATCGAGCGTGGCTAGGACTCGCGATCGTGGTACTGGCGTCTGCGGTCGGCGAGCTGTTGATTCGGCATGTCGGCGCGGCCAACTACGCCACCTCGCTGTTCACGATCGGCGCCGCCTGGGCTGCAGGCCGGGCTGTGCGCGCCCGGCGGGCAACGGACGAGGCGCTCGAGCGGACGACCTCCCTGCTGTCGGGAGAGCAGGATGACCGAGCGCGGTTGGCGGTCGCCGGCGAACGCTCGCGGATCGCGCGAGACCTGCACGCGGTCGTGGCGCGCAGCGTCGCCGCGATGGTCGTTCAGGTCGAAGCGGCAGGTGCGCAGCTCGACCGCGAACCGGCCGCCGTGGACGCGGCTCTGGAGGCTGTCGAGGACGTCGGCCGTCAGGCCCTCGGGGAAATGCGCCGGATCTTGGGCGTCCTGCGTCAGCGCGACCATGCAGGCGAGCTCCTGGAGCCACAACCGGGAGTCGATCAGATCTACCGGCTGATCGAGCGCGCGCGAGCGCAGGGCCAACTGGTCGAGCTCAGCATCGCGGGCCAGCCGGGACCGCTGTCGGCCGCTGTCGACATCGGGATCTACCGGATCCTCGAGGACGCGCTGGCGAGCATCCGTCCGGATCCGGCGACGGCCGTGGGCATCGCCCTGCGTTTCGAACCGGAGGACCTGAAGCTGCAGCTCACTGCGACGTGTCGAGGGGCGCGCCGCTGGCCGACCGACACGATGCGTGAGCGCGTGCTGTTGTGCGGCGGGGAGCTGACCGCCGAGCGGCACGAGACGGGAGGTGCGCGCTTGACCGCGCACCTCCCTCGAGGACTCCAGGGAGTAGTCCTGACATGACCATACGCGTGGTGATCGCCGACGATCAGCAACTGATCCGAGCCGGCTTCAAGATGATCCTGTCGTCCGAGCCGGATATCGAGGTCGTGGGCGAGGCCAATACGGGCTCCGAGGCGGTCGATCTGACGTGCGAGCTTCGCCCCGACGTCGTCCTGATGGACATCCGCATGCCCGACTTGGACGGCATCGAAGCGACCCGTCGGATCCTCGCGCAGGACCACGACCCACCGCCGAGCGTGCTGATCCTGACCACGTTCGATCTGGACGAGTACGTCTATGAAGCGCTGCGCGCCGGCGCAAGCGGGTTTCTGCTCAAAGACGTCCCGGCTCCGCAGCTCGCCGCAGGCATCCGCACCGTCGGCCAGGGCGACGCGCTACTCGCGCCCAGTATCACACGCCGACTAATCGCCGAATTCGCCGCGACGCGAAATCCGCTCACCGCCCCACCAAGCCTTAGCGAGCTCACCCCCCGCGAGCTCGAGGTGTTCCGGCTACTTGCGACTGGAATGAGCAACAACGAGATCGCGAGTCAGCTAATCGTCAGCGAGACCACGATCAAAACCCACGTCACCCGGATCCTCCTGAAGCTCGGTGTACGCGACCGCGTCCAAGCGGTCGTCGTTGCCTATGAGACCGGGCTCGTTACCCCACGTCGCACCGCAGCCGAGTAGCCGTCCCGGGTCACCACAGGGGACCGCCGTACGCTTCCCCACACTGACGCGGCAGAACCGGGCAAGCAGGCAGCACACGAGCGCTCAACTGGGTCGCGCAGCGCGCGACCCTGCTTTGCGCTCGCCACGGTACTTGCCAACAATCCAGCCGGGGATCCCTCCAACGCGCGGAAACCAGGCTGCTAGCGCTATCCCCTTTGATCGAGCCACGACACTCTCGACTGGCCCGATCGCAAGCCTTCCGGTGCCCGGCCCGCGTTGCCCGCCGGGCGAGATGTCCGATCTCGTTCGTATCGTTTCGGGGGTGACTTCGGCCGTGGGCTCGGAGGTCGCCGTGTCAGGCCCGTTCGTGGCGTGTGTTCGCGTCGGCGAGGAGGAGGTTCGCGGCTGCCTGTCGGATCTCTCGTTTGATCTGTTGAGGGCGTGTCGCCCGGTTCGGGTTCCTGGGGTGTATCCGGGTCAGCGGCATATGCCGGGGCGTTGGTTCTCGACGACGGCTGGGTGCTTTTTGGAGTACGAGAGCCTGCTCGAGTGCGACTGGATGCTGTTGATGGATTTCGATCGGGAGGTCGAGTGGATCTG
>JBEKRJ010000139.1:0-8739 GCA_049518835.1 Solirubrobacteraceae bacterium | reverse complement strand
CCGCCCGCTACCACGCCGCGATCCGCCACACCGGCGGCGACTGCCCGATCCCGGACTGCCCAGCGCGAGTTTCACGCGAGCGGTTGATCTGCCCGCAGCACTGGCGGCTCGTGCCTCCCGCCCTCAAACGCGCGCTTTACCGGGCGTGGCGGGGCGGCGCCGGAGCCGGCAGCCGCGCCCACCGAGAAGCGATCCGCGCCTGCGTCAAGGCCGTACAGGCCAGCAGCCAGCCGACAGGCGACCAGAACCTGCGGGCGATCGTTCGCCGGTTCCATAACACCGCGCCCTTGTGGTCGAAGCACTCCACGCACAGCGGCTGGCCGAGACACGGGTCGTCCTCGTCGTGCACCTGGCCGCAGGACAGCCTGACGCCGTGCTCGCAGACGGGCGCGTCGCGGCGCGGCCGGCACCGCGCCGGCTTGCCGTCGCGCCCGAGAGGCCGGGTGTGGACGTGCCCGAAGCTCGGGGCGGTCAGGGTGGCGAACACGAACGGGTGCGCGGTTACGCTGTCCGGAACGCCCTTCCCGCCCCGCAGGCCGGCGCTGATGAGGTGGTAGGCGTCCTGGCGGTAGCGCTCCGCGCAGGACGGGCAGACCGCCTCGCGGCGGTTGCCGCACGCCTTGCGCAGCACCCCATCCGGCTCGCCGTCTGTCGTCCAGATGCGGTGGCCGTGGTGGTCGCAGATCTCGCCGCGTAGCCGGACGGGCCGGCCGCAGTAGCCCGAGGACCGCAGCTGCGATTGGAAGCGGTCGAACCCGGGCTTGCTCGCACGCTCGACGATCCCCGCCAGCAACGCGGGATCGATAGCACCGAGTGACGTGAGCTTACACGTGTCACCCGCGGTCGACGGGCTGTCACCCGCGACGGCCCGCTCGTGTTCGTGCGTGATCGTGCTGGCGCTCACCGCGGGCAGCGGCGCTGCGGCGGCGGGGGCCGGCACGGTCACCCGTCGCACCTGCGGGCTGACTGTGCGCCAGCGTCATGGGGCGAGGCTGAGCAGCGTGTGCGCGAGCTGGCGCGCGCGATCGGCGTCCAGGCGGCAGACCGGGTCGGCGAGGCTGGGCGGGTCGCGGTCGGGATCGTCGCTGAGGACCAGCTCGATCTCCTGCTGGTATCCGTACGCCCCGCGCACCAGCCCAAGCGGGTCAAGATACGCGCGCGCGTGACCGAACTCGCTCATCGCCCCGATCCCTCCCCCGGTCCTGTGATCGCCCCGGCTGGGGCTGGCGTCCTCCCGCGGCGTTGCGCGCTGGCGCGCGTCGCCAGCTGCGTGACCTGCTCGTCATCGAGGTAGAAGGTGCGCAGCTTGACCGGCAGCCCGTCGTCGGCCAGCAGAAACCCGACGCCACGATCAGCCGGCGCGATCGTGCCAGCGTTGTGGCCCTGGCTTGCCCACCCCTGCCCGAGGATCGTGTCCGACGCCTGCGGGGTCGTGCACCTCAGCGCGAGCCGAAACCCGAACAGATCCCGCAACGCGGACGGCACGACATCCGCCGACGGCTTCTGCGTCGCTGCGAGCACGATCACGCCCGCCGCCCTGCCGCGCGCGACGAGGTCGCGCAGCAGCTCGGCAAACCGGGCGCGTTGCTTGCGATCCTCGCAAGTCAAATAGAACACCAGCTCATCGCACACGACCACGTGTAACGGCATCCCTGAGTCAGGCGCGATCTTGCGCAGACCGACCGCCAGCAGCTGCCGATAGCGCTCCTCCATCTCGCCCTGGACCCGTTCGAGCAGACCGATCGCCTCACCCACATCGGGACCGACCAGCCGCTCAGCGCAGGACGCCCACGGGGCGAGCTCGACCCGCTTGCCGTCCAACAACCACAGCCTCACCGTGGGGTCAAGCGCAGCCGCGGCGATCAGCATCAACAGCGCCGCGGACTTGCCCGCGCCCGGCTCGCCGCCGAGCAGCATGTTGCGCTCCGCCAACGACACCGACACCGTCTCCCCCTGCTCGCCCGTCCCGAGCGGGACCGGCACCCACAACGACAGCCGCTCCGCGTCCAGCCGTGGCCACGCCCTCCCGCCAAGGCCGGCGAACGGGTCGCGTCGCACCACCGTCACCGTCCCCTCGGATGCGTTCGCGGGGTCGCGCGCGACCCGCAACTCGCGCACCCTCAAGCACTCCGCCAACTCCTCGGCCTTCGCGGCGACCTGATCAAACGCCGACCCACGCGACACGCGCCCCCGGACCCGCTCACCCGCCGGCACACGCTCAACCCTCCCGGCGTGGACCGCCGGCAGGCCGCAGTGAAGCCACGCCCGCCGCCACCCACGCCGCACGTGCGCCGCATACAAGGCGCCGCCGACCCCGCGGCGCACCGGCCCCAGCATCACGACGCCCAGCACCGCCGCGCCGACAATCAGCCCGGCGGTGAGCGCCGGCAGCCGCGCCCTGAGCAACAGAGCAGCGAACGCACCGCCCACCAGCGCCAGCAGCGCCAACTCCAGCCGAAACGCCCACAGCCACTCGCAAGCCAGCCCGACCCCGTCCAGCTCACCCGGCCGGCGCTTGGTCCCAGTCGCGCTCGTCGTGTTCGTCATGCCCCCTCCTCCACCCGACCGCACGGGTCCAACCGCTCCGCGTCCTCCGCCACCCGGACCGCCTCAAGCGCCAGCCGACGCAACGCCGCCGGCGGACCGAAAATCGCGGCCTCCGCCCCCTCACCAAACACATCAAGAAACCCCAACCGCTCGCCCGTCACGACCGACCGAAACGCCCGGCCCCCAAACTCGCTACCGCATCCCAGCAGCACCATCGTCGTCACCGCGCCCATCACGCCGCCGCCTTCTCACCCTGCGCCCGCGGATTCACCGACCGGACCACGGTCGCGCGAAACGCCATCCCCGACCGGCCGTCCATCTCCCACGCCTGCGCGGTCATCCCCTCCACGCGCACCATCTCTCCCTGCGTCAGCTTCGGCTCGCCAGCGACCGACACCCGGATGATGTCCGCCTCCCCGTCACCCAACGCGACCAGCTGAACCCGCCACAGCAGCTCACCATTGGCATCAACCCGCGGACCCCAAAACTCGCGCGGCTTGCCCTCCTCGAACTTCCGCAACTGCTCAGCAGGCGCCACAACCAAGAACTGCAGCCGCGACGTATCGATCGGCAAACGCATACGACCCTCCTTCGGCTTTCTGACGATACTCCGAAATCGGCACGGTCATGCCACTTACGGCTCATCGTAGCCGATAATGGCGCACGGTCAAGCCAGATTCAGATCACGCGCACCGAATCTGGCGCTACGCTCCGCTGATAGCCATCGACGCCTACAACCAACGAGCGATCGCTGCGCTACGCAACGCCCAGCAGCTCAGCGGAGTCGGCAGCGCGAATGCCTTCGCCCGCCTTCTCGCCGGCGCGGGCCATGGCTCGCCTAGCGGGAGCACGTATCGCCGCTGGATCACCGGCGAAGCCGCCATCCCCGCATGGGCGCTACAGCTCGCAGCCGAGGTCGTCGGAACCAGCGTGCAGGCCCTACTCGACTCCGGAGCGCAGACGCTCCCTGACGACTGGAGACTCCGTGTTGAGGACGCAATCGGCCGGCTTGAGAGCGAGATGATCGAAGTCCGACAACACATCGGCTTGCCGTGGCAGAGTCAGGAATCTCACGAGTCCGGCGAGTCGGCCGGACCGGCGGCTACGGTCCAGAGCCGCCCGGCGCCCTGATTCGAGCATGTCGCAGATCGTCATCTTCACACCGAGAACCGCCGATCCCGGCGGACTACTACGATCATCACGCCAGCGCTCAGGCCTGGGACACGACGAGTTTGCTTCGCTTCTCGGACGCCTGATCGGCCGCGCTGAACTCGGTCCTGGTGTGATACGCGCATGGGAGCGTGGCGTCACTCGCCCTCCACCCGAGATCCTCAAAGCCGCCCAACAGATCGCCGTCCAAGCCGGCCACCCTGGCACATCACTGCGTCCGAGTCCCGTCACGCCAACAGCCGCCGCTGTGACGCCGACCAGCGTCGGAGACCACAGCAGCATCGAGTTCGCCATGCAGACGTTCCGCGACGCCGACCGACAGGTCGGTGGAGGCTACGTCTACGGCGGCGTGCTCCGTTACCTCGAACGCGATATCGCGCCTCGACTATTCCGCGGCACCGTGAGCCTGTTCTGCGCCGCGGCAGCGCTCACCGAAATGGCCGGATGGATGGCTCACGACGCTGGCGATGACATGCTCGCCCGCCAGCACTTCGATCGCGCCCTGCAATTCGCCTCGGCAACGGACGACCGCCATCTCGCCGCGCACGTCCACGCGAGCCTCAGCCATCTCGCGCAACAGACGGGCAACCCCCGCGACAGCCTTCAACTGGCTCGTGCGGGAAGAAGCATCCTGCGACATTGCAGCCATCATCCCCCGGTTCTTGCTCGTCTCTACGCCATGGAGGCCCGAGCCCTCGCCTCGCTACGCCGTCGCGTTGATCGTGGGCGCGCTCTGATGACAGCCGAGCGAGCACTCGACCAGACACGCGCTGAAGGTCCATCTCCATGGGTGAGCCCGTTTGACCACGCCTCCCTCGCAGCCGAGGCCTCTCAGTGCATGCAACAGCTCGGCCAGCTCGCAGCTGCTCGTCACCACTCCGAGCAGGTAATCAGGCTTCGTGACAACAATCACGCCCGAAGCCGTGCCTTCGGTCAGCTGCGCCTCGCTGCAATCTTGGTCTCGCAAGGCGAGGTCGACCACGCCTGCACCGTCTCCCAAGCCGCGCTCGCAAGCACCGATCGGCTCTCCTCCTCGCGCGTCACCCAGCTTATGTCCTCGCTCTACGAGCAGCTCCAGCCGCATGCATCCCAGCCCGACGTCCAGCACATCACCCACTCGCTCTCCGCCGCCCTGAGCACCCGAGCACATACCCGCATACTCTTGACTGCGGGAGGGAACGCCGAGATCTAGGCCATGGCCACCCACGACAAGCAGCTCTACGAACGCGACCCGGAGGCGTGGAACGCCTACCTGGCTGAAGGCAACGCTAGCCAGCCCCGTAAACGTTGCGCGGCCGACGTGATCGTCCGAGACGACCAGGAGCGTCTTCTCCTCGTCAACCCGAACTACAAACCCGATTGGGATTTCCCCGGGGGAATGGCCGAGGCCAATGAGGCACCAATCGATGCCGCCCGACGCGAGCTTCGCGAAGAACTCGATCTCCGGATTGAAATCGACCGACTGTTGTGCGTCGATTGGATCCCACCGCACGGTCCGTGGGACGACACGATCGTCTTCGTCTTCAGTGGGGGCGTGCTCACGGCCGACGCCATCACCAGGCTAAGGATCGCGGACGATGAACTCTCCAGCTTCCGGTTTTGCACCCTCAACGACGCCGCGAGTCTCCTGCGGCCCTACGTCTGGCAACGCGCCACGAACGCTCTCCACGCTCTCGCCACGGGCACCGCTCTCTACCTCCATCGTGGTTCTGCCACGGCCTGACCTTCGGCGCGAGAGGCCAACCCTCAACTCCCTTACGGGCTGCACAGGCCACGGCAAGGCGGGCAGTGAAGGGAACGCGTACTGCACAGGGAGGTCAACCGTTACGGGGTCGCGATGACAACCAAGAGCAGAAGCCTCCGGACGAGTGCGGAGACAGTCCCTCAGGGTGATCCATCCGGGATGGCGAGCAGTGCATCCGTGGGCTCAGACACGACACGTCGCTCGGCGAGGCAACCGATCCTGTCAGGTGACATGTGTCACCTAGATGTGGTGGCATGTCACTATGACCGAACACGCATGATCAGTGGGTGCCCACCGCCTTGCCGTTGACTCCTTGCTCAGCGCTTCCGCCACCCGCTGGACCTTGAACAGTTACGCCACCGCCACTGTCACGTACGCGTAATTCCTGCAACGCGAGAGCGGATCTGAATAGTCGTTTCAGAAACGGCCGCGTGATTCCCCGAGGCAACATCTTCAGCCGAGCAATGTCTAGCAGACTCCTGCGACGTAGCGCTGTACCGGCGTCCAAGTTCGTGATGACCCGGTATAGACGCGCGCGTTCTTGCGGTATGAAAACAAGAGCTGCCGTGATGCCGGCGCAAACGTAGACGCCTAGGTCAAAAGCTGTACTTGCGAGCCATCCCACAAGCGCATGCTCAACCACCAACGCAAAGACAAGAGTCATCCCTAGGGTCATTCCAGTAACTGCCAGCAACGCAGGAACGCGTGACATCTTTCGCGGAGGCGCCGGCACATTTCTGAGCTCTCTTAACGCGAGGTAATGTGGTGCCAGCTCATCGGCGCGGTTCAGTGCGATTGAGATGAACGCGCCGTAGCACGAGGGTGTTGCGCTGCACAGTTGGTAGCGGGACCGACCTCTCTCGTCGGCACCCACGGGCCGTCCGAATGAGATCCAGTCGCGCGCCTCAGGCAGATCGCCAGCGGCTTCGAGCGCAGTGAGTGGTGCGGTGCGCGCGTACAGATAGGCGGCCACAGCCGGCTGGATCAGCGCAGCCTCAGCGAGAAGGGGTGCCCAACTCCGCAGACTTGCGGGGGTGGTAGCAATGGCCCGGTGCACGGCCGTAGCGAGAAAAGGTGGATCAGACGTGTTTCTGAGAACCAGCGCCGGCTGGTCGCTCACAAGATCCACTCCCGTTGCCTCAGCGAGCCTAAACGCCGCAGCCGGATCATGAGAAGCGAACGATGAAAATACTCGCGACAGGCGCTCGCGATCGGTTCCGACGAGATCGCTGAACATGTTTCCAATGGCCACATCGATTCGGGCGCCGGACAGCCGCCCCCAGGCCTCCGCATCACGCGCAACGACTGTAAAACGCCGCAGTCGTTGCAGCCAGTTCTCTGTCCAATGCTCGGGGGAAACCGCTAGAAGCGATTCTCTCTCGTCTTCAACATACCCTGGCCATAGTGCGTGATCATAGGCTTGGGACTCCAGAAAGCAGCGGCCTAGCAAATCATTATCGCCGAGCGCTGCGACTTGATCGATCGCGTCCGGCTGCTCCGCCGGAGGCAGGAGCGCCAGTGCGAAGGGCAGAACCTCGATGAGGCGCGAGCCGCCCATCTCACCATGGCGGCGCAGCAGCTCATCCCAGCCGCCCTTCTGCCGCAGCGCCGCATATTTCGCTGCAAGGAACTCGCCGAAGCTCAAGTGGATGAAGCGCAGAGTTTGGCCGGGCCGCTCCTCATCCACGATCCCGGTGTCTTTCACTAGGAGATCAAGTTCACGGTCGGCGTCGGCCGTCGAGGTGAGCTTACGGGCATCCGCAACTTTGGCGACTGCAGCCACACGCAAGATTGAGTTAAGATCCTGCGTCTCGTCAGTAATATTGTCGTATGCCAAGCGCCCGAAGATCTCTTCGCGCTGACGTAACAGTGGCGTATGTGCCGCAGTTTGACGCTGCCGGCTCCTCCGCTCGATGAACAACTCGCGGACAACTTGATCATAGAACGCTGTCCGAACATCAGGGTTGCTGGATTCGCCGGTCGATTGGTCTTCGGCAACATACATCGCCAAGACGAGTGGATTTCTGCACATGTCGCGGAGAGTCGGACGGTCTGTAAGCTCAGAGTAGATCCGCGCAACCTGTTCGTCGGAGCTTTCTCGGTAAGGCCATCGTGTGAGAAAGGCGTAGATGTCGGCGGCAGAAAACGGCTCGATGTAGAGTAGTTCAGGGAACGCATCGTCGAAGTCTTTGCGGATCTGATGATGAAACTGTGAGCGCATCGTCAGAACGACAGCGTTTTTCTCGCTTTGGTTGGCGAGGAAGTCGCTCAAGGCCCGGATGGTCCGCGCAACTCCTGCATAGCGCTCAGTCGCGACCTCGTCCAAGCCATCGAGGAGGACAAGGACGCCGTCGCCGACCATGAAGGCGTCGAACATCTCGGTCATTCCAAAGCCTTGCACCTTAGTCACTGACTGCCGAAGCTGAAGCATCGCCCAGTGACCACTCTTTTCATCGGATTTGAGCGTGCCCGGCGGAGAGAAGTGCTTTAGCTCGATGATTACCGGAAGCATCCGGGGAAGGACAGCATCACCTCTCTCCTGGCCGCGGGCGCACGCATCTCGAAACAACCGCTTGATGAGCGAGGACTTCCCCGACCCCGGATCTCCGACAATCCGGACCCGGGCCCCAGGTTGCAGAAACTCAAAATTCGAGCGGCTCGGTGCACGCCCACTTGGATCCTCGAGTCGCAACGGAACGAAGACCTGGTCAATCGGTAACGACGTTTCTGCTTCGCCGGGGACCCTTAGGAACTGGAAATTGCGCTTGCCTAGCTGAATTCGGCTGTATTGGCGGAGGCTTAGCCGGGTAGCTAGCGAGCGATTGAAGACCCGACCGACGTACCAGAAGAACGCATCCAGCACACGTCCAACATGTTGCTTGACAACCTTACGCAGTCTATAAACGACGTACGCGATTGTCGGAAAAAGCAACCCACCAACGAGGATGCTCCTGAGATCTAGCCCCTTCATGGCGCGAACGTACGCCGGGACGCGGCCACCGTCAAGAGGCAACCTCCCTCCGATTGCTAGATCGGCCTCCAGTGCCGGGCGAGGAGGCCGTCCGCGGGGTAGTCGAACTGCGCGAAGCTCCCAGGAACTGTGTTTCTCTACATATAGCTGCTAATTCTTACCTTTCCGATGACGAGCGCGTCTCGGCCGATGCCGCCCGCACGGCGGCTCATCTGCGCTGATGAATGCTCTGCCGACGAGGTGATAGTCGTCCGTCGTGCCCGACCGCAACTTATGGTTTGCCCGGGAGCCGGTCGACGTCCGCAGA
>JBEKRJ010000138.1:0-8779 GCA_049518835.1 Solirubrobacteraceae bacterium | reverse complement strand
GCGCACATGTAGCAGACGAACACGGTTTCGGGATCGCCCGGCGGACGTTCGAGCAGCTCGTCGGCGAGGAAGAACCGGGTTGGGGTCGCGGCGGCGACGTGCCGGCCGCGGTAGGTGATCGGCTGGAGCTTTATGTCGTTCTAGAGCCTGCGGCACGCAGAATTCACCCCCCCCGGGGTGTTGGCGACGATACGTCCTGCGCCGGGCGTGGCGTCGACGGGCGACGTGTCGCGCGGGGCCCCTACGGCTGAGGGTCGGCGTCTCGGAGCGCGCGCTTGGCGCGCAGCAGCTGGCGCTCGACGGTGCGGGGCGTGCAGCCTTCGCGCGCGGCGATCTCGGCGTAGCTCAGGCCGAACGCCTGGAGGGCGAGCAGCCGTCGTTGCCGGGCGGGGAGCGCGGCCAGCTCGGTGCGGTGGTGCAGGCGCTCGATCGCCCGGTCGGCGAGCTCGCCTCCGGGTGCGGGCGGCTCGGGAAGCTCGCCCGGGTGCTCGGGGTCGGGGAGGAAACCGCCGGCGAGCTGCTCGCGGGCGCGATCGCCGTGCGGCGGCCGGTCGTGAGCGCGACCTTGCGCAGCCAGGCGACGCCTCGAGCGTCGAGTGGGATGTCGGGACGGCGCAGCAGCACGGTCCACGCGGTGTGGCAGACGTCCTCGACGGCGTGCGCGGGCACCTCCCGGGCGACGATGCGTTGAAGGCGCGCGTGCTCGGCCAGGTAGAACCGGGCGAGCTGCTCGCGGCGCGCGGTCATTGGCTTGCGTTTCGCTGGGCGCGGCAGATCGGGCAGCGGCGCGAGGCGCCGCCCTGGCGCTTGAGCTGCCGCTCGCGCGTGCGCGACCCCTCCCACGTGCGCGCCAGCGTCCAGCCGATCCCCGCCTCGGCGATGACGGCCATCAATCGCGCTGTTGCCGCTCAGGCTAGTTTCCAGTTTGACGGCTACTTTCCAGTGGCCGTGGGTGCGCTGTCAGCGCTGGCCGGCTTGCCTGGTCAGGCCGCGTTTGAGATTCGCGTCTGCATACCCGGCTTGTCGTTGGAGTTCGTGAGCGTGATCGAGTAGCTGTCGGTACCGGTCGTCGAAGTCTGGGTTCCTGCCACGGCGACGCTCGACGGTCGCGCGCGCGAGCGTGGGCTGGGCGTGGTTGACGTTGTGGATCGCGGCTATCTCGCGGCTGGTGAGGTCGGTGTGCTCGCGGCAGACGGCGATGCTGGCGTGGCGAGCGATGCTCGGTCCGTGCCCGGAGGCGAGCAGCTTCGCGGCATGGGCGTTGATCGCGCGCGCGAGGTCGCGCATCCGATCGGGATGCGCTGTCGCAGGGTGGGCGGGAGCGGGCGTGTGCCAGTCCTCGACGGCACGGAGGAGGCCGTCGAGCTCGGCGGTGGCGTCGGGGCTGCGCGTCAGCGCGGCGCGGTACCGATGGTCGTTCTGGCTGATGTTGCTGGAGCGGCCGCCGATGACGGCGGCGACTGCGGGCCAGGACGCGAGCGCGGTGCGGCGCATCAGCCGGGCGGCGAGCATGCGGGCGTGGTGGACCGCGGGCGGCGCGTCCGACCCGGATGAGGGGGTCGTGAGGCTCGGAATGTCGACGCCGGTGTGGGCGCTGGTGTGCGCCAGGACGCGCGTGGCGATCACCGGGTCGAGCTTGTCCAGGAGGTAGTTCTCTGCTAGGTGTCCATGCCGCTGCAGCTCTGCGGCGAGGCGGGTGGGCAGCGTCGAGCGGGCGTCCGCCGGTGTCGCGAGCAGCAGCTCTGCGAGGATCAGCAGCCGCTCGCGCAGCGGTGGCAGGACGTCGCGGATGAAGTAGCCGTGACGGGCAAGGTTCTCGGTGGGCAGCTCGATGGGGGCGGCGCGTTCGTGACCGCTGGTGAGCTGGCACCACAGCCAGACAGAGGCGTGCGCGCGGCGCACGGGCGTGTTCCGTCGACGGGCGGAGTAGATCGGCCGCGGGCGGGGTTGGAGCAGATACCAGGTCTCGATGTCGATGCCGTCCCAGTCAGCGAGTAGGGCGCGTCGCTGCTGGTAGTCGATCAGCTCGTCCTGGGCGTGCTGGTTGGCGATCCGTTTCACACGGCGGGCGAGCTCGTCGAGCCGCCGGTTCGCGCCTAGAGCCGTGAAGATCCTGTGGTAGCGGTCGTTGACGAAGTGCTCGGGAAGGTCGAGGTAGCGGGCGGCGTCGTGCCAGTCGTGCGGGGTGAGCATCCGCAGGAGCAGCGCTGAGCAGAAGCGACGCCCGAGCCAATGCGTGAAGTAGTCGAAGTCGAACAGCTCGGCCAGCTCGCGCTGGTAGTCCTGCGCCCAGAACAGCTGCGGCGTGTGACAGGCCTGGAGGCGCTCGTCGAGATCGTCGGGGCGGCGGTGGGCTCCGCGGTCAAAGCCCATCCGGCTCGATGCCCTCGCCCACGTGGTCTGGGTCAGCGCCCGCCGCAACACGCCCTGCAGCGTTGCCGAGACGGGCCCGACTTTGCCGGCGGTGAGCGTCTGGCCGTCGGCGAGGTAGCGGCGGTCGGCGAGCTCGCGCAGCGCGTCCGCGAGTGTTGCCTGATCGGGAAGATCGGCGAGCGCGAGCGCCCGGGGTAGCACCGCTGCGAGCTCCGCCGGATGATCATGCAGCTGTCGCTCCCTCGGAGCTACTTGCGGCTGGACTTCGTCGGGAACCCGCCCGTGCCGGTCAAGAAGGTTGCAGAGCGCGAGCAGGTCGCGCACATAGATAGGTGGCGCGAGGCGCTCGCCCGCGAGCGTGGGCTCGAGCTGCCCATCCAGTAGCGCGTCGATCCGGCGCTGAGCGCCCAGCACTTGGTCGTCGCCGGCGACGCTCACCGCGTCGGCCGCGTCGAGGTGCGCTCTGCAGAGTGCCTGCTGGTGGCGGTGCCAGCAGCGTGACGGGTCGCTCAGCGGCCCTTGGTGATCGTGCGGCCAGCGGCGGCGGGGGCCGACCTTCGGCGCGCGGGCGCATTGCGGGCAGCGAGCGCGAAGCAGCACTTGGTGGCGGACGCACACGGCGGTCCATCCCAGCTGCCAGGCGAGCCGCCACGCGCGATCCTCGCGCAGGCACGGCGCGCAGAACCGCGAGCTCCAGATCCACGCCCGGCGTTCGGCCGCCGCGCTCGGGACGTGGTCAAATGCGCGACCGGCGTACCGGGAGAGCAGCATTCCCTCGAGCGCCTCGGCCGGGATCCCGGTCGCGAACGCGGCGTGCTCGAGCTGCTCGGCGGACAGCGAGACGCCATGGCGCGCAGCGGCCGAAACGCCGTCGGCGGCCGCCTCCAGTCCGAGCGCCCTGGCCACGTCGCCGGGCTCGAACTGGAAGGTGTGCGAGTAGCGGGCGATGTAGCCGAGCAGGCTCTCCCCGTCGACCGGGGAGAGCCGGAGCGGCAGGCTCCTCACGCCGCTGCTTGTCGTGGCTGCTGGCGGCCGGCGCCGACCTCCGCGGCGTAGCCGACGTCGATCCCGTCCAAGAGCTTGCGGGTGATCCGCTCAGCGCCGGTGTCGATCGCCTCCGCGGCGGCCTCTGTCAGAAGCTGGGTGAGCGAGCCGATCACCCCCTGGGTGCGTCGCCACAGATAGTCCGCCTCGCCGGTCAGGTCGCCGTCCTTGGCTTGCAGGAGCACCAGTTCGCGCTCGAACACCTGAAGCACGCCGAGCCACCTCGCCCGCTCGGTTTGGCTTGAGCGCCGCAGCGGCTCGACCGGCAGGCGCTTGAACCGTTGGCTGATCTGCGCCAGCGCCGCGTCCTGACCGTGGAGCCCTTCGTGCATGAACCCGCCCTGGGAGAGCCCGACGCCGGCGTAGACGAACGTTGCCTGCAGATCGTTCGCCAAGCGTTTGAGATGGTTGTTGGCGTCGCGGTCGGCCTCGCGGCGCAGCTCCAGCAGATGGATGTCATCGATCACGACCAGCGACGTCCGGCACAGCCGTGCGCATTCCAGCACCAGCTGCGTCAGCTGCTTGGCGTTCGCGTGCTTGGGCGGGCCCATCCCGTAGAACGTCAGGATCGCGTGGTTGAGCCCCTTGATCGTCGGGAGCGCGTCGACGTTGACGTAGACGACCGGCAGGTACTCGTGTCCGTCCGGGGTCAGCTCGTGCGGGTAGCGCTCCCGGCAGCGCCGCTCGTAATGGCGGCCGAAGTGGCTGACGATCGTCGTCTTGCCGTTCCCCGGGTTGCCGTCGAGCGCGGCGCCGTGACGCGCGCCCGGTCCCCGCAGCTCGTTTGAGACGACGAGCCGCTCAAGCGTGCGGTGAACGTCCGAGTAGAGCGAACGGATCGGGCCGAACCCGTGCGCATGGCGCAGCCGTTCGGGGTCATAGGCCGACCGCGAGCGCTCGTCCAGACGCCGGTGATCGCCCAGGCGAAGGCGCTCCGGACGCGCGGTCGGCTCGTCAGCGACGAACCACCGCCATCCCTCCTTGACCGTCAGGCGGCGCCACCGCTCGGCGTCCGGGTCGATCACTGCTCGAGCTCCAGCGTCGGGATCTCGATCCCCGACCAGGCGTCGAACTCCGGCGCCGCGGCCACGGACGGTTTGGTCGCCGCCGGGGTCTGGGCGCGGCGCTGCTCGGCGATCACCGCCTGGCGGACAGCTTCGCGGCGCGCGCGACGGTCGCGGAACAGATCCTCGTCGGAGAGCTCGTGCAACAGCCGCGCCAGGCCGGTCGCGATCTCCTCCTCGCTCGGACGGCGCATCCCCGATCCGACCAGCAGCCGCTTGACATACATCAGCGCCGAGGCACCGAACGGGCGCTGCACCTCGCGCGCGTGACGCCAGCGCAGCTCGTGGAAGCGCTGATCGCGCGGATCCTGGAACCACACGCGGTGAAGCTCGCGAGGGTCAACACGGATCGGCCACTTGCCGTCGAACGCCGCAAGCGGCGAGCGCTGCTGCCGATAGCGGTCAAGCGCCGGCGAGTCGTAGGTCAACCCGGCGATCTCAACGCCAGCGCGGCCGATCACCCGCGCCTGCACCCCCAACAGCCGCAGGTGCAGCTCCGGGTCGCGCGGGACGTAGAGGAACCCCGCGCGCGCCACCGCCTCCTCGTAGGCCTCGTTCGGGCTCAACCGCAGATGCGGCACCTCCGGGACGCGCAGCCCATCATGCGGACGGTTCTGGTAATCGACCGCGATCCAACGGCCGATGATCGCCTCCAGCTCGTGCGTGAAATACACCGCGCCAGCCTCGATGTCCTTGCCGCGCGCCAGCACGTTCGGGCCCGTGTACCCCGGCAGCCCTTCCAGCAGCCGCTCGCGCATCGTCCGAAACAGCCGCTCGATCCACCCCTTGTCCGATCCCCGATACGGCCTGGCGGACTGCACGTTGATCCGCAGCTGCTCGCACGCGGCCATGAACACGACCGACTGGTAGTTGCGCCCCCGGTCGATCACGACCGTCCCCGGCCTGACCGTCGGCCGTGGCGCAAGCGGCGTCCCCGCCGGCAACTCGAACGCACGCAGCACCAGGTTCTCCGGCACCCCGCAATACGGGTAGGGCACATCCGCCGGCCAGCGGCCGTCCATCGGCGTGGGCGAGAGCAGATCCGATAACAACAGCGCGAGATCCACCCCTTGGGTCGAGAACGGCGTCAGCCGGAACGCCAGAATCGACCGGGTGCAGACATCCAGCGCCGCGGTCAGATCCAGCCCGACCCACTGGAACGTGAACGGGTCGATCGCGAACACATCAAGCCCGGTGGTGTCGATCGCGACGTACTCGCCCGGCCGCTCCGCGACCAGCGACCCCAGATCCTCGCTCGGCGCGCTCTGCGCGCTGCGACGGCTCTTCGCCGGCAGCCTAAACAGCCCCGTCGCTGCCAGAACCTCGTCGACGATCCGATTGAACGTCTGCCGCGAGCAAGGCAGCTCGAGCCGCTCGCCGCTCTCCCGCGCCAGCCGGCTCGCGACGCGGGCGCGGAACTGCATCTTGCGCACATCCGACGCCTCGGCCAGCTCCTGCGCCTCGGCAAGGATCGCGGCGCGTAGCCGATCCTCAACCTCGGGACCGACCGCGGATCGCGTCGCTCGCCGGTCGACCAGCGCACCAACGCCGCGCTGCTCTAGCTCGTGACGCTTCTTGAACAGCTTCGAGACCGAGCAGCCAAGCTCGGTCGCCTTCGCCTCCAGCCGAGCGCCGAGCGTCGTCTGCGCCGGGTCAAACCCGGCCCGCGGCTCGCCCGGCAACGCACGCAGCCGATCGCCCGCGAGATACCCGAACCACGCCTCGTTCAGATGCCCGAGCAGCTCCGCTGCCTCACGCAACTGTGAGCCGCTCAACGCGCCGGCGTCCACCAGCGCCGAACCGAACCGCCACTCCTCTGCGCTCGCCGCGGCAGGTTCCTCGCCGGCGACGCGTGTGAGCACGAACCGGACCGGCGCGCCCGCGGCCGTGAATCCGCGCACCTCGGCGCCGTCGACCCCGTTGACGAACACTGTCTCACCATCGATCACGAGCCGGCCGCCGACCGCCAACGGCCACGCCGGCTCCATCACGCCCCCGTCCTCGACGGCGCCCACACGCGACTCTACGCGCCGATCGGGATCCCGACGTCGACCATCGCCGCCCCGCACCACAACACGTTCATCAGCACCGGACGTGCCAGCGCGACCTCGCGCGCCCCTGAGAGCAGCTCAGCGATCGTCGACCGCCCGCCCTCCAGCACGGCCAGCATCCGGGCACGCTCGCCATCCAAGTCGGCCGGCGGCTCGCGGAACCCCGCCAGCCACCGCACATTCATCAGCAACTGCCGATCGGGCTCCGACAGCACGCGATACCCCACGCCCGCCTCCGCGCACGCCCGACCGGTCGCGCGCACCTGAGCCTCGAAGTCGGGATGATCGAGACACTCCTCGCTCTTGACATCGCACAGCTCCGGCCCCGCGCGCCGCCACACCAACAAGTCCGGCACATGACTCGCCGCCACGCCGTCCCTCAGGTAGCGCAACCGCAGCGGCTGCTCGCAGACCCAGTCGACCTCCCGGTCGAAATCCATCAACAGCATCCAGTCGCGCTCGAGCAGACTCTCGTAATCAAGGAACCGCCCGGCGGTCGTCGAGAACCACCGCCCCGGCATGTGCCGCTGGCGCTGATACGCGCCAGGTATCCGGACCGGCTCGCAGCGTCTCAGCAGATCCAGCGGCAGATCCGCCAAACAGCCTCGGATCTCCTCACCGCCAACGCGAATGCACGCCTCGAAAGGCCCCGCCACAGCGACCTCAACGCCGGCAGCCGACGTCACCCGAAACACGATACGGAGGCGAGCGGACGCCTTCGGAACGCTCCGGCCGCTCAAGAGCCTGGCTTCTCGGCTTGTCCTCGTCCAAGGACGTCGCGGCCCGACGACAGTTCTGCTGTCCTGGTCTCCGCGCAAAGCGCGTCCGGCGATTTGTGCCTCGCTAGCGCGTCGCTGCATCAAAGCGGGTCGATGGCTCTGCTTTACTCCTGCAACTCGCGCGCGGGCGCATCCCCGGCGAGCGCGCGTCGGCACCAGTCAAGTACCGCGTCGGCAACTTGGCTGGTGGTCACAGCTAGCGATGCGCGTCGTTAGTGCGTAGCTGGCTGGTGGTGCGAGGCAATGGTTCTAAACCCACCCTTCGTCCGGACCAAACCACCGACCAAATCCTCGCCAAAGCCAACAGCCCCAGGCCAGGAGGCCCAATGCATCGCGGTGAAGTCTGGTGGGTTGATTTCGACGAGCGCCGCCCCGTTCTACTGCTCGGCGATGAGGAACCCTCGGGCTTTCGGGCAATACAAGTGGTCGCTGCCGCCCCGACCGACATCACCGGCGTCGCGTTGGAGGTCGCCATAGGCAACGTCGAAGGACTGCCTTTCGAAGGCGTCGTGCGCGTCGCGCTTCCGCGTCCAGGTCTCGTCCCGTGCACCTGGCTGACAACGCTGTCCCGTTCAGATCTCCTCGAACCAGCGGGCGCCATTCCCCTAACGAAGCTCGACGAGATCACGGAACTCCTCCACCTCGCAGGACTCGATTACGCGCGAGAAGAGTGGGCCTGAGTGAGTAGTGCCGGCTACGGCTTCGGGCTCAGCACCTTTGTAGCTGGCGCGGTTCTAGTGCGGTTCTCAGCGCTGGGTTCGTTTTCTGGCAAGCTCACCCCTCGCCTACGCGAACGGATCGTCGCGCTCGTCCTCCTGGGCGGCGGCTCCGTTGTTGTCCTCGTCGCTTTCGCCGTGTTCGCGTCTGCTTCCCATTCGCCATGCCCGGAGTCATCCTGGCCGTCACCCCAGAAAGGGAGACGTCGAGCGCGATGAGCTTCAACAAGGTCGTCCGCAGCGTCGCGTTCTCGCTCGGAAGCGCCTTCGGCGGCCTAATGCTGGCCGCAGGCACCAACACCGGGCACAGCTCCGCAGTCGACGGCGCCTAAACTACGGCAGCACTGATCGGCATTGCGGCAATGGCGCTCGCGGCGATCACCAGCATCGCTCTCGCCCGCCAACAGCGCCCAAGATCACACCGCCCGCGAGGTAGCCCGGGGACGCCTCGGAAGATAGGACCTCCCGCAACCCGAGCGGAGCACCCCGTCAGCGCGAAGCAGGTGCCACGGCCAGCAGGCTGACCGCCCTCGTATTCGCCAAACTCGGGATTTGCCGTGATGGCCGTTTCCTCCCGTCCAACGCGCCGCTGGAAGGAAGGGCGCAAACTGGAAACTGCGACTGGAAACCATTTTCAGGATAGGTTCCGCCGTTGCCCCTTAGCCTGGTTGATGTTGTGGACGGTGCGTGGACGCACCGTCGATGTCGACGATCACGAGAATTCCTCAGTTCCAATCGTGGGCATTCCCCAC
>JBEKRJ010000137.1:0-8839 GCA_049518835.1 Solirubrobacteraceae bacterium | reverse complement strand
AAACTCAAAAACAACAAGACGCTCTACAAAAATGCCAGGACCCTCGCGCACGAGATCTCGTTCGCGCACTTCGACCACCCGACGATCAACCTCAACCTGGTGATCGGCCTGCTCGGCGTGGTCGTGCTGGCGGTCGGGCTGCTGCTGCTCGCGCGCGGATCGGGCCGGGTGTCAGTGCCGGCAACCGTCTGGACGCTCGGCGTCGCGCTGCTGGTGACCACCTCCGAGTTCGTGCCGCCGAACCCGCGCCTGCTGATCACCGCGTTCCCGGTCGTGGTCGTGTTCGCCCATCGGCTGCGCGGCCGGCGATTCGTGGCGCTCGCGGTCGCCAACGGCGCGCTGCTGGCGCTGCTGAGCGCGCTCACGTATGTGGGCACGACCCTGCGACCGTAGATCGCTACCGGCGCTCGAGCAGCTGTACGCCCACCGGCGCCGCGTACCCGAACGATCTCGTCGCGAGCGGCTCAAACTCGGCGTCGAGCCCGTTCTGTAACGCCACGAACCGCGCGTAGTTGGACCGCGAGACCGGCGGCCCTGCGCGCTGGCCCTCGTGGCTAAAGACGAACCACAGCCGCTCGCACCGCGACGGTAGGCGCGTCAACTCAGCGGCGGAGAGGGTGTCATAGTCCTCGACATACGGCTTCACCTCGGTCCACGGCGCCGGCGGCAGGACCGGCTGCGGCGCCGGCCGGCCGCTGCCGTGGTAGTAGGCAAACGCCATCCGCCCGTCCGCGGGGTAGAACGCGATGCAGTCGCCCGCTCGCGTCGCCGCCGTCACGTACGCGCTCGCCACACGCCAATCCTCCGGCGAGACGCCGTAGCTGGGCGCAAGCTGCAGCGCCCTGAGCGCGAGCAACGCCGCAACTCCCCCCCAGCCGACCGCGCTCGGCAGACGCGGGTCGAGTAGCACCGACGCGACGATCATCGCCACCGGCGGCAGGCACATCAGCAGGTTGCGCGGCAGGAAGATCGACTGCCCCACCAACGACTCGAGCACGGCGAGCATGATCGGCACCACCAGCCAGCCGCCGATCAGCGTCGCCGCCCACGCCCGGCGCGGATCCGAATCGACCGCCACGCGGGCGCGGCGAGCCCGCCGCCACCGGCTACCGGTCGCGGGCAATGCGCCGAGCAGCAGCACCAGCGTCGCGCACAGCGCCGCGATGCTGGTCGCAGTCAGCGGGAAGCTCGGCTGCAGTCCAGACGACGTCAGCGCCTCGAGCACCTGCAACGTGCCGGTGAGATTCAGACGCGGCACCCAGAACAGTTGGCCGTTGCCGCGCCGCAGCGCGAGCACCACCAGCGGCACGCAGCAGATCGCGCCGGTCGCCAGCGCCGCCGCAACCGGCGCCAACGGCCGCCGGCGACGCGCGAGCGAGATCACCTGCGCCGGCAGCGCCAGCACCGCGACGAAGCTGCAATAGATCGCGAGGACCGTGCACAGCAGGTACACGATCCATGCTCGGCTTATTGACTGCCCACGCGCGTCACGGTCGACGAGCACGACGAACGCCAGGAACGAGGCGGTCACGAACGCGACCATCGGCGCGTAGCCGCGGGCGGCCTGGCCCCAGAACACGAGCGGCAGGCTGACAGCGCTCAGCGCCGCCGTGGCGAGCGCGACGCGAACGTCGAACAACCGCGAGGCGAGCGCCGACACGCAGCCGGTTGTCGCCGCGACGGCAATCACCGACGGCAGCCGGAGCACGAGCGGACCGTCGCCGAACACACCGGTCAACAAGTGCAACAGCACGTAGTAGCCGGACATGTTGCCGCCGTCGCGCGCGATCGCATGACCGAGCGCAGCGCCATGCTGGGCGACGATCGCGGCGGTCGCGCCCTCGTCGAACCCGAGGCTGCGCCCGGTTACCCGGTAGCAGCACAGCAGGCCACCGATCGCAGTCGCCGCGACGATCAGCGTCCGCCCGCCGGCCCGACGCCCCGGCGCGCGCGTGTCCCGTGCCGAGCCGAGCAACATCTGGCTCGCAACCGTACCGGTCGGCAGCGCGCCGGCATCCGCGGCGCTCCCGCGGACCGCGTCAGGAAGTCGCTCGGTTGACGCCTGGCCCGGCGGACTCAGAGGTCATCCCGAGGCTCGGAGCGCGTCGCGCGTGGCGGTTGGCGGATGGCAGCAGCGCATCTTGCGGTCGGGAGTCCCAGTCCGCCGGATCCGCCGGCGCTGGACTATCAGCCGCGGGCTCGTCGGTCAGCGGCTCACGGCGATCGCCGACCGTGGACGGCAGCGCTCCCGGCGTCACCGCGGCGCGCAAGCGGAGGAACCCCAGCGTGCCGCCCAGCGTTGGCAGCCACAGCGCAATTGCGTGGTACAGGACGACGGCTGCCGCGGTCTGCGCCGGCGGCAGCCCATACAGCACCAGCGCACCGAGCAGGCCTCCGTCGAGCACGCCGATTCCGCCCGGGATCGGCACGAGGTTGGCCAGATACCCGATCTGGTAGCCGACGACGATCGCTGCCACCGGCGCCGCCGTTCCCACCGCGAGCAGGCAAGCCCACAGCACGCCGATGTCGAGCACGAGATACGCCACCGCGCCAAGCAGGCGCCAGTTCGGCGTGAACGCGACCCCCTCGGTGTCTGCCACCCACGTGGCGGTGCGAGTCAAGATCGGTCTGAGCAAGCGCAACTGCGACACCTGACGCATGCGCGCAAGTCGCGGCATCGCAATGAACAGCGCGAGTCCGGCAGCCGACAAGCCGGCGGGCAACGATCCGTACCAGCCCGGGGTGCCAGCGCCGCCGAGCCCAATCCCAACCCCAAGCCCACCGAGCACGAGCACGACCGCGTTGACGGCGGTCGTCAGCAAGAAGATCACCGCCGAGCGATTGGCAATCCGCGACCACGCCACGCCCCACACGCGCATCGCCCAGGCGCCTACCGCCAGCCCCCCGGCCCCACCGACGGGCACGACGGCGCCGAACGCCATCTCTGCCCACGCGAGCCATCTGATCTCCCGAGCCGGTCCCCGCGCGAGCACGAGCCGGACGGTTGCGACGTACCCGAGACACGAGCCGAACTCGAGCGCGACGGCGACTGCGAGCCATCCCAGCTGCGCATCCGCGGCCCGGCCGAGCACACCGCGCAGATCGGGGACCGCGAGGCTGATCCCGACGAGCATCAGCCCAAGCGCGCAGGTCCAAATGATTCCGGTCCGCAGCCGATGGGCATCGCGATCGGCGACGTTCCCAGCTCGTCTGTGCCGCATCAGCCGCTGCACCTCTCGATCTCCTCCAACGATCGCTTGATCTCGCAACAATGGTATCAACCAATCGTGGGCGGCTGCAACTATCGCCCGCGCGCCGGCTCACCGTCCACAACGTTACGGACGGGCGAACCTGCAACGCCGCACGTGACGAAGTGGTCATCCACGGGCCATTTCGTTACAGCCGCGGAGTTGGACCGCGCCTTATGCAACGTTTGGTCGCGTCAGACGCCGGCAGCGAGCGCCACCGGCAGCGTCTTCAGCTGATTCACGAACGCCGACTCGACGACCGTGGGTGGTCCCGCCAGCGCCATCGCCGGGAAATGCGCGAGGGTCTCCTCAAACAAGACCTGCAACTCGAGCCGCGCGAGCGCGGCGCCGAGGCAGTAGTGCCGCCC
The DNA here is from genome assembly GCA_049518835.1 of Solirubrobacteraceae bacterium. Taxonomy (GTDB): domain Bacteria; phylum Actinomycetota; class Thermoleophilia; order Solirubrobacterales; family Solirubrobacteraceae; genus Palsa-465. The sequence continues at coordinate 5,223 of JBEKRJ010000137.1, read as the reverse complement.
GCCGGCGCCGAACGCCTGATGATCGGATTCGCGCTCGATGTCGAAGCGGTCGGGGCGGTCGAACAGGGACTCGTCGCGATTTGATGACACATACCACATCACGACCTTGTCGCCCTCCCGGATCTGCTGGCCGGCGAGCACGGCGTCGCGCGTCGCGGTGCGGCGGAAGTGGGCGAACGCCGGAAACATCCGCAGCGACTCCTCGACCGCGCCGGCGATCAGCGACGGGTCATCGAGCAACCGCCGGCGCTGATCGGGGTGCTCGATCAGCGCCCGCATGCCGTGGCAGTACGTCGCCTTCGTGCTGTCGTTGCCAGCGGCCATCAGCAGGAAGAACCCCATCACGATCTCGTGCTCCTCCAATTGCTCACCGTCGATCCGGGCGTGCACGAGCACGCTCGTGAGATCGTCGGTGGGATGCCGGCGCCGGTCGGCGATCATCTGCCGGCAGCGGTCGAAGATCTCGGCGAGATCGTTCGCGACATCGCGACCGGGGTTGAGATCCGGGTCGCCCGTCGCGAGCGTCGCGTTCATCAGGCGCGCCCAGATCGCGTCGTCCTCGGGCTCGATCCCCATGAAGCGCCCGATCACGCGCGACACCGCCGGTTGAGCGACGTCGCCGACGAGGTCACAGCGCCGGCGCCCGGACAGCCTCCCGAGCACGTCGACGACGATCTCGCGAATCGCCGGCTCGTGCGCGGCGATCCGCCTCGGCGTGAAGCCGGCCTGGAACAGGTTCTTGATGCGATCGTGCTTGGGCGGGTCCATGCCGATGAACATCGCGCGCATCAGCTCGAGCGGAAACGGGTCCGTCACCGCCGTGATCCCGCCGAGCTCGGACGAGTAGGTCTGCCAGTCGCGGCTGACCGCGCGGACATCGTCGGCGCGCGTCACCGACCAGTACCCCGCCTCGCTCGGGAAGTCCCCGATCCGCGCCGTCCAGTGCACCGGGCACTCCGAGCGCAGCCGGCGAAACGCCTCGTGCGGCGGTCCGTCGAGCCACAGCTCCCGTTCGGTGACGAGGATCTCGTCCAGACCCTTGCTGATCGATGTCATCTGCCCCTCCTGCGCGGCTCGCGGAACGTCCGATCCTACCGCGCGTCGATTCCTACACCGCTCCTGCGCAGCTCGCAGGCGATTCTCACGGCCGCGCCCCACCGTCTCCGCACACGGCTAAGGACCCGCGGGCCTAACGCCGGCGTAACCACGCTACGCGGCTGTTATCGGCCGGCCCTTACCGTCTGAGCCGATGAGCCGCGCTGCAGCCACCGGCCTCCGCCGCAGCCTCTCGTGCGGGCTGACCCTGGTCAGCTGCGCGGTTGGGATTGCCGCATGCGGCGGCTCGGGGTCCAAGCCCAGCGCATCGTCTGACCCGCAGCTCGCGATCTCGGAGTGCATGCGCGCGCACGGCGTCACGAACTTTCCCGACCCGACGCGGGGGCCCGGCGGGGAGGGCATGTCGATCACGGCGACACCGGGCAGCGACACGCTGACGGTCGAGGGGATCGCGTTCAGCGGGCCGGCGTTCGAGGCCGCAGAGAAGGTGTGCAAGCTGTTCGGCGGAGGCACCTCACCGCCGCCGATCACCGAGAGCCAGAAGGTCGCCGCGTTCCAGTTCGCGCAGTGCATACGCACGCACGGAGTGCCCGACTACCCCGACCCGGAGTTTCCGGCCGGCGGCGGGATCGAGCGGCCGGACGTACCGGGGCTGAACCGTCAGTCGCCGGCGCTTCAGCGGGCGGTGGCTGCCTGCAACAAGTCCTGACGGCCTCGCGCGGCGCGGGAGGCGGGCATCGGCGCCGAAACCGCCACGCCGGCGACCCACACGGAGCCTCACCGCACCCCCCCGCTCAGCTCGGCCGCAACCCGTTTCTGGATCGACGCGACCGCCCGGAAGGCGTCCTTGAGATGCGTGCGCGTGAGGCCGCTGAGCGTTGCCGGGTCGACGTAGTCGTCGGGCGCGACGCCGGCGCGCAGCTGCCCGATCTGGTGCGCCAGCCGCAGCCCGCTGACGAGCTCGAACGCGTCGGTGAGCGTGTGCGCGTCGGCGGCCGGCAGCGTCCCGGCGGCGCCGGCGGCGCGCAGCCGCTCGGTTGTTGAGGCGCTTGTGACGCCGGCGGCGATCCCCGCCCAGCGCGCGAGGTCGACGATCGGGATCACGCCTCCGTGCTTGAGGTCGAGGCGGCCGCGGTGCCCGCCGCTGTGCTCGACGACGAGCCCCCGGAAGAAGCCGGTCGGCGGACGGTATGAGAGCGCGAAGCGGGCCATCATGCGCAGCAGCGCGGGGTTGCGCGGCGCGAGCTTGAACGTGTCAGCCACCGGCGTACCGGTGCGTACGCCCCACACCGGCCGGCTGTCGATCAGCACCGAGACGAGCAGCAGCGCCTTCTCCTGGGTCGGATCGGCGATCCAGCTGCGCGCCGCTCGTTGCCAGGACTGCAGCGAGCGGACGAACAGCAGGTTCGAGGCCGAAGCTCCGTGCTCGTCGGCATGCAGGCCGCACCGCTCCAGGCCCTCGACGACGGTCGTGCCGATCGCGTGCAGGTACGGTCGCACCCGCGCCTCGTCCAGGTCCCCGAACCACGCGATCGCGCTGTCGACGTCCGCGCTCGGCGGCGCCTCCGAGCGCGCGACGCTGCCCAGCGCCAGCCATGCGAACGAGACCTCTTCGGCCCCCGCCTGCGCCGCTGCCAGCTCCAGCAGCCGGCGCGTGAGCGCGTCGACCATGACCGTGTTGACGGCCATCACGTTCGCCGCGGCGACGCGAGCGTCGTGCAGCGCGATCAGCGCCGCCGGCAGCTCGCCCGCTGCGCCGGCGAGCTCATCGACGGTCCGCGCGCGCGCGATCCGCTGGCGCACGTAGAACGAGGACCGGGTCTGGACGGCGACGATGTCTAGGTCCTCGAGCACGCCGAGCACCTCGCCGGTCGCCGCCACGACCGGCAGATGGCGAAAGCCGCGGTCGAGCATCTCGAGCAGCGCCTCGCCGCCGAGGCGGTCCGGCCGGCACGTGTACGCGGGCGCCGACATTGCCGCCGACACGGGCGCGTCGGCGCCGAGCCCAGCCGCGAGCACGCGCGTGCGCAGGTCGCGGTCGGTCAGGATCCCGAGCGTGCCGTCGCCCAGCGTGACGACGACCGATGTTGCCGGCGCCGCGTCCATCATTCGCGCCGCCTCGCGGATCGTCGTCTGCGGCGGGCACACCACCGGCGCGCCCCGCAGCAGCGCGCCGACCGGCTGGTGGACCGGGTCGGGCGGGTGGCGCTCGCGCCCCACCCCACCGAGACCGGACGAGGTCTCCAGCAGCGAGCGCGCCACGAACCGCACGGCGGCAGGCGCGGCCAGCAGCTCGCGGGCGGCGCCGGCCGCGATCCGGTAGCAGACCGTGTCCTCCGCGGCGCGCGCCTCAAACCCGGTCGGCAGTCCCGACAGCATCGCCCCGTGACCGAACAGCTCGCCCTCGCCGAGCAGGTCCAGCACACGGCCGTCGTGGACGATCTCGACCGCGCCGCTGCGCACGACACGCAGATGCTCGATCGGCTCGGCCCCCTGCGAGAAGATCACCTCCCCGGCCCGATCGACCTCGACCTCGACCGCGCTCGCGATCCGCGCTACGGCGTCCGCGTCCAGCGCGTCGAACGGCGGATGCGCGCCGAGGAAGCTGGCGATCTCGGACGCCGGCGGCGGCCCGGCGGTCAAGCCGCCGCCGGCGGCGCGACGACGATCGCCGGCTCGGCCCCCGGCGCCGGCGCCGGGACCGTCTGCGGCCCCCGCGCCGCGTCCTGCTTGAGCATCTCCGAGCACTTCTCGGCGACCATCATCGTCGTGATGCAGGGGTTGATCGCGGGCAGGAACGGAAGGATCGAGCCGTCGGCGACCCGCAGCCCCTGCACGCCGCGCACCCGCAGCCGCGGGTCGAGCACCGCGAGCGGATCGCTGTCGGGCCCCATGTGCGCGGTGCACGCGGGGTGATAAACGGTGTTGTGGGTGCGGTGCATGTAGTCGACGAGCTCGTCGTCGGTTTGCGCGTCGGGCCCGGGAGCAAGCTCCGCTCCCGCCCACGGCGCCATCGCCGGACACGCGACGATCTTGCGCGCGAGCCGGATCCCGAACGTCATCACGCGCTCGTCGTGGCCTTCGGCGTCGGTGAAGTACCGCGGATCGACCCGCGCCCGGTCACGGTAGTCGCGCGAGCGCAGCCGCACGGTCCCGCGCGAGCGTCCGCGGCATACGTTGGGCGTCAGGCAGAAGCCGTTCTCGGTCGTCGGATAACCCCAGCGGGCGGTGTTCATGTCAAACGGCACCGACCCGTAGTGCATCATCAGATCGGGCCGGTCAAGGCCCTCCTGCGAGGTCGCGAACAGCCCGATCTCCCACCACTGCGTCGAGTGGCGGATCATCGGCTGCAGGGCATCCCATTGCACGATCCCCTCGACGTGGTCGTCGAGGTTGGCGCCGACCCCCGGCGAGTCGACCAGGGCCTGGATCCCAAGCTCCTGCAGATGCGAGCCCGGCCCGACCCCTGACACCATCAGCAGCTTCGGCGTGTCGATCGCGCCGGCGCTCAACACGATCTCGCGCCGGGCGCGCACCGACGCCCGCGTCAGCAGGTCGGGCGTCAGGTACTCGACCGCGGTCGCGCGCAGCTGCGGCGACAGCGCCACGCGGCTGACCCAGCAGCCGGTGCGGATCTCGAGGTTGGGCCGCTGTCCCCACATGGGATGCAGGTACGCGTGCGAGGACGACATGCGCGTGTTGTCCGCCGCCGAGTTGATCTGAAACCAGCCGGCGCCGTTGCACACCGTCACGCCCTCGTTGAAGCGCGCGGTCGCCAGGCCCGCCTGGGCCGCCGCCGCGAGCACGGCGACCCCGCACAGGTCCTCGGGCGGGACCGTGCGGATGTTGACCGGCCCGTGGCGCCCGTGGTGATCGCCGGGGCCGTCGTTGGTCTCCAGGCGCTTGATCAGCGGCCAGCATTCGGCGGCACTCCATCCCGAGCAGCCGCTCGCGGCCCACTCGTCGAGATCCTCCTTCGGCGTCCAGAAGGCGATGCACGAGTTGTGCGACGAGCAGCCGCCGAGCACCTTCGCGCGCGCGTGGCGCAGGAAGCTGTTGCCCTTCTCCTGCGGCTCGACCAGGTAGTCCCAGTCATAGCCGGAGTCCAGCAGGTACATCCAGTCCTCCAACCGCAGGATCGCGGCGTCGTCGAGATCCGACGGACCG
>JBEKRJ010000136.1:0-8848 GCA_049518835.1 Solirubrobacteraceae bacterium | reverse complement strand
AAGGGCGACGTAGAGCGGCGTCAGCGCGACGGCGACGATCACCCCCGTCACACACCATCGCGAGATCCCCACCAGCGTTCGCATCTCCACTTTCGCGCTTGCCGCGGCGCTTGCAGCAGTATCGCGTCCGCGGGCACCTCTGCGCAAGCGCGCGAGCGTGGCGCGTCATAAGCTGACGCATCATGTTGGGGACACGGATTTGAGCCATCCGTCCGCCGGTGCATCCCTACCGGGAGGCGCCGGGATGCCGGACGAGCTGCATCCGCGGCATCTGGCCGCACGCGTGGCCGAGGTCGTGGCCGTGATCGTGGTGGTGGTGGTCGCGATCACCGCGCTGCCGGGGCTCGGCGACGTGCGGGCCCGGCTCCAGGGGGCTGACCCGATCTCGGTCGTGACGCTCGCGCTCGTCGAGGTCGCCTCGTGCTTCGGCTATCTGCTGGCGTTCCGGGCGACGTTCTGCTCGCAGATGTCGCTGTCGCTGAGCTACGACATCGCGATGGCCGAGCTGGCTGCCGACTCGCTGTTGCCGGCGGGCGGCGCCGGTGGGCTGGCGCTTGGCGTCTGGGCACTTCGGCAGGCCGGCATGCCAACCGGCCACATCGCGCGCCGCACGGTCGCCTTCTTCGTGATCACGAGCGCGGCGAACTTCGGCACGCTGGTGCTGGTGGGCGCCGGGGTGTCCGTCGGCATCGTCCCCGGCAGCGGCTCGGTGTGGTTGTCACTCGTGCCGGCGCTGGTCACCGCCGCCGCGATGGTGGTCATCGGACTCAGCCCGCGGCTGCTGCGAGCACTCGGGCGGGGCAGCGAGCAGGACGCGAGTGGGAGCCTGGCGAGTCGCGCGAAGGTCACGCTGCGCTCGTGGCTGAAGGCCGCCGGGGACGGCGTCGAGCAGGCGATCAGGCTGCTGGCCTCGCGCAGCTCCGGGGTGATCGTGGGCTCATTTGCGTACCTGGCGTTCGACATCGTTGCGCTCGGGTTCGGGTTCGGGGCGGTTGGTCACGTGCCACCCGTCGGCACGCTCGTGCTCGGCTACCTGATCGGTCAGCTCGGCAACCTGATCCCGGTGCCGGGCGGGATCGGGGGCACCGAGGGCGCGCTGATCGGGGTGTTTGCGCTGTACGGCGTGGGCGTCCCCGACGCAACCGCGGCGGTGCTGCTCTACCGCCTGTTCCAGCTCCTGATCCCGGCAGTGCTCGGCGCGCCGGCGTTCGTGCTGCTGCGACGCAGGCTCAGGAGCGCCGATCAGCCGGCAAGTGTTTGCGCCCCACTCGGGCTCGAGGTCGTCAAGTTGCCGGCGCCGATCCGCGCCGACGGCTGATCGGAGCGGTCCTTAGTCTAATCACGCCGGCGACCTGCTGGGCGCAGCCGCGTACAGATCTCGTCGGTGGGAAAGTCAGCCGTCTCGGCGGTGTCAGCTGGCTTGGCGCAGGAGCTCGCGCACGTGAGCGACGACCTGCGCGGCGAGCTTCGCGTGCCCGTCCTCGGTCTGCTGATGCTGGCTGGGAGCATCGCCGTGGGGGTGCTCGGCGTCGTGGTGGGCGAGCTCTTGCAGCAACGCCGCCACGACGACCGGATCGAACTGGCCGCCGGCCTCGCGTGTCAGCTCGCAGCGGGCCTGCTGGGGCGTGCGCGCGGATCGGTAGCAGCGGTTGGTGATGATCGCGTCGTAGGCGTCGCACACGGCGATGATTCTCGCCGCCAGCGGGATCTGATCGCCGCGCAGTCGATCGGGGTAACCCATCCCGTCCCATCGCTCGTGGCTCGCGCGCACGATTGCTGCGACCGGGCGCAGCGCTGGCGCGGCGCTCAGGATCCGTTCACCGAGGATCGTGTGCTGGTGGATGAATTCCCATTCGGCGGCGTCCAGCGGTCCGGGCTTCCACAGGATCGCGTCGGGGATGCCGACCTTGCCGATGTCGTGGAGCGCGGCGGCGCGGCCGAGCTCGTCGATCTGCTCGGCATCGACGCCGAGCCGGCGGCCGAGCCGGACCGCGAGCGCTGCGACGCCGCTGGAGTGATCGGGCAACCCGTGCTGCTTGGCCTGCAAGATGTGGATCAGGACATCGTGCGCCTGCTCGCCGGCCCCGGACCGGCGGCCGTGCTTGTGCGAGTACATCCGCTTGTCGGCGAGCTGCAGCGCGTAGTCGGGGGTGGTGGCTTCGTGTGGCAGCAGCACCGACCCACACGACGCGGTGACTGCGAACTTCTCGCCCCGTTCCTCGAGCGCATGGGCGGCAGCGGTGATCGCGTCCTGAAGATCGCAGTCCGCGCGCAGCAGCACGCAGAACTCGTCGCCGCCGAGGCGGTAGGCCGAGCCGTGCCGCGAGACTGCGGCGTCGAGCTTGCGCCCCAGCCTGGCGAGCAGCGCATCGCCGGCGACGTGGCCGAAGGTGTCGTTGTAGCCCTTGAAGCCGTCGAGGTCGAACAGCATCAACACCAGCGGCGCTTGCGGCGAGGCGTTGACGAGGCGGTCGCCAAGCTCGTCGGCGAGCTTGCGCCTGTTCCCCAGGCTGGTCAGCGGATCGGTCCGCGCCTGCTCGCGCAGCAGCTCGTGCGAGACGATCTCCGCCGCCGCGTTCTCGGCGCGCTCCACCAGGCCGAGCATCAGCGCCCGTTCATCGTCACGGAAGGCGCGATCCGCTCGGGCGACCGCCAGGGCGCCCTCGCTGCCGCGCCCAAGCCTGAACGGCAGCGCCAGCGCCCATGCACCTGCTAGCTCGAGCTGGCACGCCTGCCCTTGTCGGCGCGCCGCGTCGCTGGCGCGCGCCAGCAACACCGCCAGCTCGCGGACCCCGGCGGCCTTGTCGATCGCAGCGGTCGCCGGCGAATCCAGGATCAGGCGCCCGGCGCTCGCGTCGAGCGCGTCGATCGTGCCGTGCAACACGACATCGGTCAGTGCCCGCAGATCCAGCTTGGCAGCGAACGCATCGCCGAGCCGATGCACTGCGGCCTGCAGGCGCGTGCGCTGGTGCGCGACGATCCCGAGCCGCCGCTGGGCCTCGGCGATCCGAGCGTGGCGGTCGCGGTCGGCGACCATCAGCAAGGCGTTGAGCGGCAGCAGCAACAGCAGCCTTGCGGGGGCGTGGCGGGTTGCGTCGGCGATCAGCAGCCCGAGAGGCGCAATGCATGCATCCACCATCCAGACGACCGCGATCACGCGACCCTGCAGCTGCGGCGCGATCCCGAACGCAAGCAGCTCTCGCAACGTCGATCGCACTAGGTCAACGACACAGCCGGCCAGAAACGCCGCGAGGTAGATGCCGGCGAGGCTCACGCCGTGGACGTCGCCCGCCAGCATCAGCACCGCCGCAGGGCCCAGCGCATGCCACGCGTCCGGGACTGCGAACAGCAGCTCCTGCGGCTTTGCGCGCCGCGCTGCCCACCGGCCGAGGGTGCCGAGCAAAAGGCCGCCCGCCGCCAGCAGCGGCACCGTCGCCGGGGGCGCCAGCAGCAGCATCGGCACGAGCACGAGATAGGACGGCACGACGTAGCCGGCGCCGATCGGGAACTTGACCGCTCGTGACACGACCGCGTATGACGCGACCAGCAACGCCGCCAGCGCCGGGCGCAGGTGACCGCCGGTCAGCGCGGGAAGCGCGAGCGGCGTGGCGACGGCGCCGAACAAGATCGCCGCCGCGGCCTCGGCGAGCAACTCGCGCCGGCTGGCGCGACGCGAGCGCGACTGCCAGGAATCCTCGAGCAGGCGGTCGACGGGATCGCTCGCGCGAACGTCTTCGAGTGCGCTTGCGCCGGCCCCTGGGGCCCAAGTGCCCGCGGGACCGGCGCGATCGGTGCGCAATTGCCCGGTCATCCCCTCAGATCAGATCAGAATCAGCGGGAAGCCGCGCCAGACGACGCTGCTGTAGGGATCGAGGTAGAAGTTGTAGACCGCGACGTTGGCGCTATGGGCGCCGGCGACGAACTCATACTGCGCGAGCTGCCAGCCCGCCAAGCCGGCGGTCTGGAGGCTGACGGGGGCCGACAGCGTCCAGCCGTTGCCGTCGCCGGTCAGCTCGCCGGTGCTTTGAAAGCCCGACGTGCCTGGATAGGAGACCTTGAATGACACGCCGGCGCTTGCGGGCGCCGTGCGGATCATCGTTCGAGCGGACGGGAACGTCGAGTTCACGCACACGTCGGGGCTGATCGCCGACGCGCCGGCCGGCAGTACCAGCACCTGCCCGGTGGCGCCGTCCACCAGCCGCGAGGTCGTGAGCGTCGCACCGCCCTTCAGCGTCCAGCCGCTGGCCGTGAAGTTGTCGGGCTGCTGGCCGGGTGCGAGCGTGTAGTAGTGCGCGTCGCCCCAGGACTCAAACGGCTGGGTCAGCGTCGGCGTCGAGCAGGAGGCCGGCGTGGCGGGCTGCGCGGCGGACGCCGCCGCGGGAGTGAACGTCAACACTGCTGCGGTGGCGAGGCACGCGCGCAGCGACCGATGAACGAAGACCAGATGTGACATTGGCACTCACCTTCCTTGGTGGGTGCTGGCGGCCGAGCTATCTCACCCAGATGTGAGACCTCTAGCTTTGCGCCCCCGGCTCGCGCCGGGTTTGCCTTTGACAGCTGTTGATACCCGACTGATCGGCCTCGCCGGTCCGCGGCCAAAGATGAGCGCGAAAGATGGACGCTTGTTCGAGCTCGTGAGCTGGCGGCGCCGCGGCCGTTAAGCACGACAGCCGGCGCGCGGCACGAGTCACCGAACGGTGACGCGCCTTGCGCCGGCTGTTGATATCGTCGCTGCGCTATTGGGCGGGGTGCACCGCGCCGTTGCGGCTGCTCATCGACTTGGCTGCGCCGTCGATCACGCCCCGCAGGAAGCCGTGCAGCGTCTGGATCAGGCGGTCGGCCATCACGAGGCCCGACTCGGTGATCTTCTTGGCCACGTCGGACGTCCCCGCGACCTCCTGGGACAAGGCCTCCTCGATCGTGATCACGAACTGCCCGACCGCCTCGACGGCGGCGCGCTCGCCGGCCTCCAGCGACCTGAGCACGTCCTCGGACAGCTCTGTGGTCCTGTCGACGACGCTCAGGGCCGTTGGGAACTCGACCTGATGCGTCGTCCGGGCCCTGCTGACGGCGGCCTTGGGCTTGGTGGCGATCTCAGCCATGGATGGTACTCCTTTCAGAACATATGTTCGTACCATCAGCTAATACACCGCAAACATCAGCCTGTTACCCGTAGTCCGTACCGATCCCAGCGACAGGTGACCGCTGACAGCCGGGGCCCTTACCGGTGGCGGATGTAGTTGTAGATGTTGAGGTAATCCTGGCCGGGCCGCGCCCACGAGCGGTCGACGCGCATCGCGTTGAGCATCAGGTTGCGGAACTCCTGCGGGTAGCCGTACCAGAGCCCGATCGCGCGCGCCATCGCGGATTCAAGCTCTTGGTGGTCGATGTTCTGAAATACGTAGCCGGTGCGCTGGTCGGGGGGATCCCAGGCGAAGTCGCGGTCGACGACCGTGTCGGCAAGCCCGCCGACAGCACGCACGATCGGCACCGTGCCGTACTTGAGCGCGATCAGCTGTGCGAGCCCGCAGGGCTCGAACACGCTCGGCATCACCAGCAGGTCCGAGCCGGCATAGACCAGGTGCGCGAGCTCGGAATCAAAGCCGAGCTCCAGATGCACGTCGGGATCGTCGTTGAGGTGATGCTTGAGCTGCCAGAAGTGGCGGCTGATGTCGGGGTCCGGGCTCGAGCCCAGCAGCACGAACTGTGCTCCCTGCGCCAGCGCATAGAAGATCGCGTGATGGACGAGGTGCACGCCCTTCTGGTAGTCGAGGCGCCCGACGTAGCAGACGATCGGCTTGTACTCGTCACGCAACAGCAAGCGGTCGCGTAGCGCCCGCTTGTTGACGTACTTGTCGGAGATCGAATCGGGCGTGTAGCGGCGTGGGATCCACGGATCGATCTCGGGGTTCCAAGTGTCGTAGTCGACGCCGTTGAGGACCCCGCCGAACTTCTCGCGGTGCACGTGCAGCGTGTGCCCCAGCCCGCGACCTTGATCGGAGTAGGTCACCTCCCAGGCGTGCGACGGCGATACCGTCGTGACGAAGTTCGAATACACGATTCCGCCCTTCATCAGGTTCAGCGCGCCCGGGTTGAAGTTGTCGCGCAGGCGCTCGTAGGCAAAGTAACGTGGGGGGTCGCCGAGGCCAGTTGCCCACAGCACCGACTCACCGGTCACGCCCTGGTGACCGAAGTTGTGAACTGTGAAGCAAACGCGTTGGGTGTTCATCCCAAGCCGTTCATAGATCTCGAACAGCATTACAGGGACTAGCGCCGTTGGCCAGTCGTGGCAATGAATGATGTCGGGACGCTTGCCGGTCTTGAGCATGAACTCGAGCGTCGCCTTGTTGAAGAACGCAAACCGGGTGACGTCGTCAGGCGAGCCGTACACGTGGCCGCGCTCAAAGAACGCGTCGGGAGAATGCGGCTCGATGAAGAAGCACTTGCGGCCGTCGACGAAGCCGAAGAACACCGTGCAGTGGATCGCGCCGCCGTACCAGGGGACCCAGATGTCGTCGTGTGCGACGGTCAGCCCGTGGATCCGGTCATAGCGCAGGCAGTCGTACTTGGGTAGCACGATCTCGACCGCATTGCCACGCAGCTCGAGCTCGCGGCTGAGCCCGAACACGACCTCGCCGAGCCCACCGGCTTGAGCGACCGGAGCGAGCTCGCTTGCAACCATCATTACGAACATGGCTCGGTTCGGGGTGGCTTGAAGTCGCAGGCCCTACCGGATGCCCGTCAGGCATCGCTGTCGAGCACCGTATCGCATAGTCGCCGCAGCGCGACGACGACCGCCGCGGCGTCCAGCGTCCAGCAGCTGTCGAGCACCGCGTGGACAACCTCTCGGGCGGCCTGATGCACGGGATCGGGCTCGGCGAGCTCGAGCACGAGCTTGTCGGTGTCGAGTCTTTCGGCCGTGGATAAATGGATCATGCTCGTCGCTCGACGAGCTGGCGCTTCTCGGTCTCGGGCGGGATAGTTCATGCTGGTCGCTCCTTCGCTTGCAGGAACGCTCGTGATACCCGGGAAATTAGGCGAATATGCGGAAGCGGCGACCGCGAGCGCCAACCGCGTCAGGCCGGCTCAGCGCTCGAGGTCGAGATCCTGCGTGGACCTGAACGCGGCGAGCGGGTCGCGCATCGTCGCGCCCGCGCGTTCGAGCAGGTCGGCCTGCTGATCCATCAGGTCGGCGAGCTGGCCGAAGGTCCTCGACGCGGCACGAAACGACGTCGCCTGCGCCCTGAACGTGCCGGTCGCCTGATCGACGAGCTCCAGCGCCGCGCGCAGTGGCGCGACGGCGCGGCCGACGAGCTCACGCTCGAAGTCGAACTGGCGCTCGAGCACCTGCTGGAGCGCCTCCCCCTGGCGTTGCAAGGGCCGCAGCAGATCGCCGGCCTTGGCGGCCGGGCCCGAGGCAAGCGACGCGGCCGCTCCGCCGACGTCCCGGATCGCGCTCTGCCAAGCCCGCAGCAAATCGGCCGGATCAGCCATTGCTCGGTGTTCGACTCAAGCCCCGTAATCCCTGCTGATCAAGCGATCGCCGGCAGACGGTGCGGCCGCCCAGCGATCTTCGATGCGGCCGAAGTGCCAGACCGTAAGCGCGATCGCCCAGGTGGCGACGAACACCCCGACGATGATCATCCCGAGCTGGTTGATGTCGATGTTCTCGACCCAGCGCCAGAACGACCCGTGCGCGGCCAGCTCGCGAGCGCCCAGCCCGGCGAGCTCGATCGTCCCGATCACGAGCGCGACGACGACCGACAGGCCCGTGATCGTGATGTTGTAATAGGCCTTGCGCACCGGCTTGGAGAACGACCAACCGTAGGCGAAGTTCATGAACGAGCCGTCGATCGTGTCCAGCAGGCTCATGCCCGCGGCGAACAGGACCGGCAGGCACAGGATCGCGTAGAACGGCAGCCCGGCGCCCGCCGCGCCCGCCGCGAGGAACAACAGCGCGACTTCGGTCGCGGTGTCGAACCCGATGCCGAACAGCAACCCGATCGGGTACATCTGCCATGGCTTGGTGATCGTCTTGGTGAACCGCCGGCAGACGCGGCTCATCAGACCCCGGGCCTCGAGCTGGGCCTCGAGCTGCGCTTCGTCGAACTGGCCCCCGCGCATCTTGCGAAACACGCCGATGATCCCGACCAGGATCACCAGGTTGACGCCGGCGATCACGTACAGAAACGTGCCCGAGACGCTCGTGCCGACGAGGTTGGTGATCGTGTGCAACGCGGAGTGGCCATTGCGCACCGGGCCTTGGAGCGTCCGGATCCCGACCGCGAACAGCAGCGAGAGCGCGAACACGACGCTCGAGTGCCCGAGCGAGAACCAGAAGCCGACACTGAGCGGGCGCTTGCGCTCGGCCATCAGCTTGCGGGTGGTGTTGTCGATCGCGGAGATGTGGTCGGCGTCGAAGGCGTGCCGGAGCCCGAGCGTGTACGCGGTGAGGCCAAGCCCGACGCTGAAGCTGCCCGAGGGCCCGAGACGGTAGTGGTGGGGAGCGACGACCGCGATCAGGATCAGGAAGCCGACGACGTGCAGCCCGATCACCACGCCGCTCATTCCCAGCACGGTGCGCCATTCGGCCGGCGTTAGGCGCCCGCGCAGCGACCTGTACCAAGGCGGAGCCGGTGCGGCCGCGGGGTGTGTCTTCATCTCAGCCTCCTTGTCGATGTCGGTCCGCTCGTTGCCGGGGACCCGCCCGCCCGCCGGTCGGCGGGCGGGAGGATCCGCAGCGGGGGTGGGTTGGTCAGAGGGTCCCGAGTGGCGCGGTCTGGTAGCCGCCAACCGGGGTGCCGAGGTACGGAAACAGCGGCAGGAACGACGTGTTTGCCTGCGTGAG
>JBEKRJ010000135.1:0-10509 GCA_049518835.1 Solirubrobacteraceae bacterium | reverse complement strand
GCCCAGGATGCTGGACTCCTCGGATGCATCCCGCTTCAGGCATCGCACAGATCATGTGCAGAAGCCTTAGCCTGTCGCCAACGCAACGGATTACTCCCCATGGCATGGAGTGATCGCCGCGCGGGCTCGCTGTTACGCGAAACGTGGCGCGGGCCATCGTGCGCGCGCGCCGCTGCGTTTGGGCGTGGCCGGGCGTGGCGTGCTCTGGTTGGGCGATGGTTCTCACGTTAGGCTCCTCTGCGATGCGCCAACTCGCGTTTCTCGAGGCTGGACGGGTCGCCTGGCAAGAGGTTCCGGAACCACAGCCCTCGGACCCTGGGGGCGCGCTCGTGCGTCCGCTCGCGGTCGCGCGGTGTGATCTCGACCAGCCGATGGCGGCGACGGGCTTCTTCCCTGGGCCTTTCCCGGTCGGGCACGAGACGGTGGCCGAGGTGATCGCGATTGGAGACGAGGTCAGCGCGCGCCGCGTCGGTGAGCGGGTGCTCGTCCCGTTTCAGGTTTCCTGTGGGGCGTGCGTGGCTTGCCGTGACGGGCGCTTCGGCGCGTGTCACGCCTACCGCGCCCGAGCGGGGGGTGCGTTTGGATTTGGTGAAGCGGGTGGAGGTCATGGCGGGGCAGTGGCGGACGTCCTGGCGGTTCCGGCCGCTGATCACATGCTCCTGCCGGCCCCACATGGCAGAGCCAGCGCGCTCTGCGCCCTGCCAGACAACGCCTGCGACGCCTATCGCGCGGTCGGCCCCCAGCTCGCCGAGCATCCGGGCGCCGAGGTGCTGATCGTGGGCGGCGCGGCCGTCTCGATCGCGCTGTACGCGGTCGCGTTCGCATGCGCCCTCGGCTCGGCGCGTGTGCGCTACGTGGACAGCGACGCGGAACGCTGCGCAGCGGCAGCCGCGCTCGGGGCCGAGGTCGAGCAGAGGCAAGGTCCCTGGCCGCGGCGCTACGATCGTGCGCCGATCACGGTCGAGGGGAGCGGCGAACTTGAGGGACTAACTGCGGCGCTGCGCTCTACCGACGATTATGGGTTCTGCACGTCGGTGGCGATCCATTTCGCGCCGACGGTGCCGCTTCCGCTCCTGGAGATGTATACGCACGGAATCACCTTTCATGTATCAAGAGCCGATTCGCGCCGGCTGCTGCCAGTCGTGCTCGGGTTGTTCGCCGAAGGTCGCTTCGATCCGCTCGCGGTGCCGACCACGATCGTGCCCTGGGATCGAGCCGACGAGGCGTGGCTTGAACCCGCGACGAAGCTCGTGCTGGAGCGCGAGTAGCGCTCAGCCCCACGGCCGAGACGCCAGCGGTTGAACACGACACGTTCAACTCTCTGCAACTGGACGCTCGCTCCCGTCCGGGAGCCGCGGCGCGCGCGGAAATGGCTGAAGCGTTTCCAATCGCCTCATCGCAGGACCACGATGGTCACGCTTCGTAGCTCCTTTGGACGACGAGGAGCCACCCCTGCGCCCTAGTGCCTAGTCGCAAGGCCGATGGACGCTTGCTCCGCCGTCCGGGCGGAGCTAGGCCGACCAATCCGCTTCAGGTGCCGGGCGGCTTGTCGAGAAGCACGCCGTAGAGTCGCTTGACCTGCAGCCGCACGACGAGACGTCGGGCGTCGATCATCTGCGCGAAGAACGCAGCCTCGTCCGCGATCTTGCCGTAGAACCCGGACGTGCAGCGCTGCACGCGGATCACGTCTCAGCATCCGACCCTTCACTCGATCAGCCGTGGTTGACACTTTTGCGGTTCGTTGCGCCGGATCCCAGACGTAGAGGACGTTTGTCAGGTGCGGATATCCGGCGCGCGTCACGCCGGCGAGAATGCCTTGGCTGTTGTTCGCGATCAGGTCGAGCAACTGCTGTTCGTCAGGCATGCGATGTGGGCCTCGCTTGATACCGATTGGTCGTCGAACCTAGATTACGTGACGCCGCTTGCTTCGCGCTTCGCCCGGATCTGAAGGTCGCGCCGGCTTGCCGAGACTGCTGCTCTGGACGAGACGCGGGAGAGCTTCGGCGAAGGTCCCGGCCTGTGGGCGTGTGGGCGCCGGCCGGGCGGAGCGGAAGGATCTCGTGGGTCAAGAACTGCTGACCGATGTCTCAGCGTTATTTGTCCGGGTCATCGTTCATCTTGGGTGCGTGAGACTTTCGGAGTGGGCGAAGCAGGAGGGAATCCACTATCAGACGGCGTGGAAGTGGTTCAAGGACGGGACGTCGCCGGTTCCGGCGCGGCAGACGGCGACAGGCACGATCCTGATCGACGCGCCTCGCCCGTTCGCGAGTGCGGGTGTTGGGTTGTAGGCGCGGATGTTCTCGTCGGATCAGCGTGAGGATCTTGAGCGTCAGGTCGGTCGTCTGGCAACGTGGGCCGCAGCGCAGGGGCCTCGCGCCGACCGTCGCGATCGCGGAGGTCGGGTCGGGTTTGAATGGGTCGCGGACGGAGCTCAAGCGGCTGTTGGCCGATCCGACGGTCGGGACGGTGGTGTTGGAGCGTCGCGAGCGCCTCGCGTGGTTTGGGGTGGAGTACATCGAGGCTGCTCTGCGCGCAGGGCCGCCGACTGGTCGTGGTCGAGGACCAAGAAGAGGTGGACGACGATCTGGTGCGCGACATCACGGGTGCTGACCTCGATGTGCGCGCGACTGTACGGGCGGCGGTCCGCGAAGCGCCGAGCTGAAGCGGCGTTGGCCGCCGCCGGGGAGGCGACCTGATGTCCACGGCTGTGAGCGTTCGACTGCCCGAGTGGGATCGCGGCGGGTTGGAGGATCGCGCGATCGCGCACGCCCAGGAGTTGGCGATCGAGCGCGGGTACTGCGACTGGTGGAGCGGCGATGTTGACCGGCTCGTGGTCAGCGTGCTGTGACACGAGTTCGCCGGCTACGACGAGACGCGGAGCCAGCAGGCGCACGCGATCGTGTGCGAGGCGATCGCCGCGAGATGCCCGTGGCCCGCCGTGGAGTGCGAACGGCAGACGCGACGGCGTTGCGACAGCGAACGCTTGGGGGCGGTGGCGTTTCGGGCGTACGAAGAACAGGAAGAAGCACGGCGTGTCTGGCGGTGCGAGCGGGTCGCGGAGTCCCGGGAAGCAATCTGCCGCCTCGTTGTCGGGACGCGCGTCGTCGCGCGCGTCAAGGGCCATGAGCGGTTGGCGAGGATCGCGAAGTTCGGGCGCTCCCGGGTCACGATCAGCTATCAGATCAAGAGCGGCGAGGAGCGCACCGCCCTCGTGGACGCGCGAGGCGTCGAGGCGGAGGGAAGCAGCCGTCGGTAGCTTCGAGCCTTGCGACGGGCGGGTTGTGCAGGCGTACCGGTTCGCGCTTGACCCGACCCCGGCTCAGCAGCGGGCGCTCGCGTCTCACGCGGGTGCCGCGAGGTTCGCATACAACCTGCTCCTCGCGCGCGTGAAAGCTGACCTGGATGCCCGCAAACAGAACCCCGAGCATTAGAGCGTTGGGTGGACTCAGCCCGCGTTGCGTCGTGAGTGGAACGCACAGAAGGCGGTGCTCGCGCCGTGGTGGACGCAGAACAGCAAAGAGGCGGCATCCTCTGGCCTGGCTGATCTCGCAGCCGGGCTGACGAACTGGGATGATTCAAAGCACGGGCGACGTGCCGGGCCCAGGGTTGGGTTCCCGCGCTTTAGGCGGCGCGGCGGGTGCCGGGAGAGCTTCCGGTACACGACCGGCAGTTCCGGTGTCTGCGGCCGTTGCCGAGTGCAGCTACCCAAGGTGCACGTGCGAACCCACGAGCCGACCACCAAGCTGCGCGCGAAGATCGAGTCTGGTGAAGCGCGGGTGCTATCCGCGACCGTCGCGCGTGACGGTGGACGCTGGTTCTGCGTGCTGTGCTGCGAGGTTCAACGAAACGACGCGCGCGTGTCCGCGCCGCAGTCCGTGGTCGGCGTCGACGCGGGCGTGAAGCATCTCCGTGCTGTCGACCGAAAGCCGGTCGAGAACCCGCGGGCGCTCTCCCGAGCGCAACGCAAGCTGCGGCGGTTGCAACGCCGAGCGGATCGCCAGCGCCGGACGAACAATCCGGGCTGCTAAGACGAGCAGGGGCGGGCGATCAAGGGCTCCCGGCCGGTGAACCGCTCGAAGGGCCAGCGGCGCACCGAGCAGTGCCTCACCAGTCTGCACGCCCATGTCAGGAACGTGCGCCGGGACGCGCTGCATAAGCTCACCACCGAGCTGGCCGCAACGCACGGCGCGATCGTCGTCGAGAAACTGAACGCCCGCGAGCTCTGCCGCGCGGGGAACCGCGGACTCAGACGCGGGATCCACGACGCATCGACGCATCGATGGCCGAGATCCGCCGCCAACTGGCTTACAAGACCGCTTGGTGCAACGGCACGCTGATCCACGCACCCACGCTGTATCCATCATCGAAGACGTGCTCCTCATGCGCGGCAGTGAAAGCCAAGTTGCCGCTCCGAGCACGCACCTACCAGTGCGAGCATTGCGGACTCTCGACCGACCGTGATCTGAACGCCGCGATCAACCTCGCCAAGCTCGCTGAAACCATGGTCGACGGGACTGGCCCGGAGACCCTAAACGCGCGGTCGCGCCCCCAACGCGTACCGAGAACCCATGCAAGACCCGGCCAGGCCGGGCAGTGCGTCGGCCGCGTATCCGGCAGCCCAACGGGCGTGAGACCGGAACCGCCACCGAGCGATCGGAGGCTGCGTGAAGACAAACACTGATATTTCCCGCAACGGTGTCCAAGCCGGTGTATCCCATAGGCCCTTCGGGCGTCGGGAAGTCCTCGAGCGCTGCGTGCATTGCGCGCGAAGGAGTGCTGATGCACCTAGCGCGCGTCAGCGGGCGGTAGCCCTGTGTCAGTCGACTCGCCCTCGTAGCGATGGGCTTGAGATCGAGGCGGTGGGCGCAGACATCGAAGATCTGGACAGCTGCCGTGCGACGCTCGAGCGGATCTTCCGCGCACCAGGCGCGCCCGGCGTCGCCGTGTACAACGCTGCCCGGCGAGATCCTCGACACGACGGTCGGACGGCTCCGGACCGCATATGACGTCGATGTCCTCGGCGCCGTCGTCGCGGCACAGGTCGCCGCACCCGTCCTGCGGACCGCCGGTACCAGCACGCTGCTCTTCACCAGCGGGGGCTTCGCCGACCATCCGGTGCCCGCACTAGCGAGCCTCCCTATGGGGAAGGCCGGTCTGCGCCGGCGGCGGCCCTGATCGCCGCCGGTGTCCAGGAGGACGGCATCCATGCCGCAACGGTGGATTCGAGCGGACGCGCGTGACCCGGTTCGGGTGAAGCGGTCACACGACGGGCCGGCTCCGGTTCGCGAACGGTACGCTCGGGGGGTCACGGGCCGGTGGCGCTCGAGCGCACAACGCGGCCGTTGAGCGCGGCGAGATGCAGCGTAGCTCGCCGGTCGCGCTCTGCGTGCTGCTGCATCCTCACGGCGACCAGCACAACGACGCCATTGCTCCACTGTTCGCCGCGCTCGATGGCGCGACCCGTTTCGACTTCATCTCCTCCGACTCGCCGATCGCCGCCGGCCAGGTCCTCGCCCAGCTGAGCCTCGGACCCGCGTGGCTGGCGGGCTACTCATTTGGCGGTGGTGTCGCGTCCCTCGTCGACGACCTCGGGTGCTCGGCAATGGTGCCTCATTGCCCCCGGCGCTAGCGGCAGTCGAACCGGTCATCGGGCATTACGATCGCCCAGGGCACATCCTGGCCGTTGAGCGGGACACGTTCTTCTCAGAAGCGTCGCTTCAAGACGCACAGCTGCCAGCTGCCTGCGTCACAGCGTGCGCACCGGGGCGTGTTGTGAGGCTTCTGCTGAGGTTTCGTGACAGCCCGGTGAACCATTCTCACGGGGTGAGCTGGCCCTTGCTGGTAGGCTTGGTAAAAGGGAGTAGCAGCCTGACGCCCGGCGTCGACGAGGGACAGCGCCATCCTGATTCTCCGGAACCGCTAGCGCGCGGAGTCCGTTTGTCGCTCGAGCCTCACCCAGTGATCGTCGGCTGCATCGCAGCTGATGAGCCGCGTTTCGCGTTGCGCCGGAGAGTCGTGCTGAGCGTGCTTGGTGCCCTGGCGGTCACCGGTGTCCTGGGCTTCGTGCTCGCCGGCAGGCGTGGACAGTTCATCGCCGCGCTTCACAGCGCTTCAATCTCACTGCTGGCGCTCGCGGCCCTTTTGCAGATCGTTGCGCTGCTTGCGCGTAGCGAGGCATGGAACGTATGCGTCGAAGCGGCCGGTGGGTCCGTTCCCCGACGCGTGCTGTTCCGCGCTGCCGGGGTTGGCTACCTCGCGAGCATTTTGAACGGATCGGTCGGGATGGCCGCTCGGATCGCTTCGTTGCGCCGGGTCGCCCCCCAGAGTGCGCCTCGAGTGCCTGCGCTGCTGGTTGCGGAGGTCCCGATCATCACGGTCGAAGTCGCGTTGGCGGCGCTTTTCTCGTTCACGCTGATCGCACCGCTCGGCGTTCCCTGGTGGATGCCGACGATCGCTGTCATGGCCGTGGCCGCGGTCGTGGTAGGTCTGCGGCGGATCTCCGAGCACCATCGAACCGGGCTGTGGGCTGGCCTGGCGGTCGTGCGCGACAACGATCGGCGTCGCGTGATCGCGTTCACGCTACTGGCCGTGTGCGCGCAGGTCGCACGCAACTGGCTGATGCTCCACGCGATCGGCGTGAACGTCTCGGTCTTTGATGCGATGGCATTGCTGATTGCGATGTTCACGCTTGGACAGCTTCCGATCGGACCGAGTATCGGCCCAGCCGCCGCGGTGCTGATCCTTGGCGCCCACGGCGTCGCCGCGACCGCCGCGGCCGGTGTGCTTCTGGCGGTCACAGGCATTACCGGCTCTCTTTGCTACGCAGCGTGGGCGATCACCGATCGGATCGTTGCAGGGCTCGGCGCGAGCGCAGAGGTCATTGCGGCACCGACCGCTGCGGCTCTCCACTCAGGCTGACCCGCAACCGATCACCCGGCACAAGCCCGCGACGAACACCATCGCCGGCCCGATTGCTGAACAACACCAATAGCCGCGAAAGCCACTTACCAAACCGTTACTCACCGACGCTGGTTTGCGTGCCGAGCCGCCTATCTCACGCCGCTTACCGCCCGGGGTCTTTCGTGTCCGGCGCGTCACGACATGGCCTCATGGTTATAGGTTATAGAGAAGAGAGAAGGCGAGCGCTTGCAGACGATCGTGCCCGACGCCGCGTTGGCGCGCTGATGCTCGAAACACAGATGCGGAGCGGCTCGGTCGACCGCGTGCGCGGCGCCGCTCCGGATGGAGCGAGGAGCAAGCGCCATGTGATGGACACGGCCGACGACCCTGGTGCGCCGCGTGGATCTGGCAAGCGGCCGGGCGCACCCTGCCGCGGTCCTGTCGCAGCGGCAGGCGTCAAGGCGACCTCCCGCCAAGCCTGTCGCGGACTGACGGGCGCGGACGCCACACCTCGTGCGGGCGTTGGCGGCGCGTTATGCTGGGATTGTCAATCGGATAGGCGCGGGGATCACCGAGACTCGTCGCTTAGCCTTGTGGAGCCCGCCTGTGGCCGGCCTAATGTCGGGCGATCGTCCCGTGGATCCCATGAATGGGGCGATCGGAGACCCAAGACAGATCATCGTTCCGTCCGTAGGTGCGTTTGAGAGCGATCAGACGCTCGCTGATCGAGATCAGACGCTCGCGGATGCTGACCAAACCGCGGCCGGTAGCGATCAAGCAGCGGCCAATCACGATCTCGTGCGCGGCGCAGACCCCGGCGTGCATGACTTCACCCGCGAGCTTCGCGATCGTGGCGCTCAGGAGCGCCAGCACAGCGCTCGGCGGCGTGTCGAGGTCGCCGCCGTTCGTGATGGGATCGCGCACGCTCGCGATCTGGCGGCGATGGCACGCGACCAAGCCGACGAGATGAGTGATCGCGAACTCGCCGCGCGCGACGCTGCCTCGGGCGCGGACGAGCGCGTTTCGGGCGCCGACGAGCGCGCGATGACGAGCGCGGAGTTCGCACGGCGCGCGGCGGAGAGCCGCGGCCGTGCCACCGCTGACCGCGCCGCGGCAGCTAAGGCTCGAGCACAAGCCGCGGCAAACCGCGAGCATGAGGCGCGTGATCGCGGGCAGGCCGCTCGTGAGCGGTTGCAGGCCCACGCAGACCGAGACGCGCTCGCGCACCAGTTGGCGATCGCTGAAACCGACGAGGTGACCGGAACCCGCGCCCGCGCGGCGGGCCTCGCGGACGTTGAGCGCGAGATCGATCGAGCCCGCAGAACAAGCGGCCCACTCGCAATAGCGTACGTCGACGTCGTCGGCCTGAGGGCCATCAACGACGCGTACGGACACGCCGCCGGCAACGCGCTGATACAGCGTGCGGTGCCGGGGATCCGCCGCCATCTTCGCTCCTATGACACGATCGTTCGCCTCGGCGACGACGAGTTTCTGTGCGTGATGCCAGGCGCAACGATCCAGGACGCACGCCAACGGCTCGGTGCAATCCAAACGGCGCTCGCGACCAACCACGACCCATGCGAGATCAAGATCGGGTTCGCCGAACTGACGCCAGAGGACAATGCCGCCAAGCTCATCCAACGCGCCGACGCCGAGCTGCTCAAAGCTGCCGACGCTAGCGCGTCAGACGTCGAACCCCGAAACACTACGCGACTTGCGGGATTCGACTAGGAAACTAGCGCGGTCTTGCCCAATCGCTCCGGTTGCATACGCGACGCCAGGGCGTGGATTGGGGCGTTAGTCCAACTTCGTCGTCCTTTGCGGTGACGCGGTCTATGCCACGTCGTTCTGGGGTGGGGTTGGGCGTGCGTGCGTTCTGGAGGTCAGGGTGTGCGAGAGACGAAATGCACACCCTCCAGGCCCTCGAGCGAAAAGCCCTCAGCAGCCCCGGGCGAGACATCGATCAAAAACCGCGGCACGCCCCATCGCTGGTACTGGTCTGAGTCGATATAGAACGGGGCTCCGCCAATCTCCCCCAAACGCACGTCGCTGGGGCCAGGTGGAAGCTCGCCGTCCTTGAGGCAGATCGGGGAGGTGCCATCACAGCACCCACCCGACTGGAAGAACGCGAGCGGCCCGTGGGCGTCCTCGAGGTGACGAATCACCTCGAGGGCCGCCGGGGTCGCCCCAACAGCAGGCCCACTATCTCGAGCCCGCGCCTGCATCTCTAAAACAACCCCATCGCGTTCTGGTCGTAGCTGACCAGCAGGCACTTCGTTTGCGAGTAGTGCTCGAGCATCATCCGGTGGTTCTCGCGGCCGACGCCCGAGGCCTTGTAGCCACCGAACGCGGCGTGCGCTGGATACTGGTGATAGCAGTTGGTCCACACACGCCCAGCCTTGATCGCACGACCCATCCGGAACGCGCGGCTGCCATCGCGTGTCCACACGCCGGCCCCGAGTCCGTACATCGTGTCGTTGGCGATCTCGAGCGCCTCCTGCTCGTCACGGAACGTCGTCACCGCCAACACCGGCCCGAAGATCTCCTCCTGGAAGACCCGCATCTTGTTGTGTCCCTTGAGCACCGTCGGCTCGAAGTAGTAGCCGCCGGCCAGATGCCCATTCAGCGCGGGGCGCTGCCCGCCGATCAGCACCTCGGCGCCTTCGTCGCGACCGATCTTGACGTAGCTCTCGATCTTCTCCAGCTGCGCGGTGGAGACCTGCGGGCCGATCATCGTCTCGCGGTCCAGCGGGTCGCCCTGCTTGATCGCGCTGATGCGCTCCAGGCAGCGCTCGATGAACTCGTCATAGATCGACTCGTGGATCAGCGCCCGCGACGGACAGGTGCAGACCTCGCCCTTGTTGAACGCGTACAGCACCAAGCCCTCGATCGCCTTGTCCAGGAACGCATCGTCGGCCGCCATCACATCCTCGAAGAAGATGTTCGGCGACTTGCCGCCGAGCTCGGTCGTCGAGGGGATTAGGTTCTGCGCGGCGTAGGACATGATCAGCCGGCCGGTGACCGTCTCGCCGGTGAACGCGACCTTCGCGATCCGCTTGTTGGACGCCAGCGCCTTGCCGATCTCCGCACCCGGACCGTTGACGATGTTCAGCACCCCCGGCGGGAGGATCTCGGTGATCAGCTCGGCGAACTTGAGGATCGACCACGGCGTCGGGCTCGCGGGCTTCAGCACCGTGCAATTCCCCGCCGCGAGCGCCGGGGCGATCTTCCACGCCGCCATC
Organism: Solirubrobacteraceae bacterium; assembly: GCA_049518835.1. Lineage (GTDB taxonomy): Bacteria > Actinomycetota > Thermoleophilia > Solirubrobacterales > Solirubrobacteraceae > Palsa-465. The sequence continues at coordinate 367 of JBEKRJ010000135.1, read as the reverse complement.
AGCACCGGAAAGTTGAACGGGACGATCTGCCCCACGACTCCAAGCGGCTCCTGAAAGTGATACGCGTAGGTCTGATCATCGATCTCCGAGATCCGCCCCTCCTCCGAGCGAATCGCGCCGGCGAAGTAGCGGAAATGGTCGGCCGCGAGCGGAATGTCCGCGGCGAGCGTCTCGCGCACCGGCTTGCCGTTCTCATAGCTCTCCGCCACCGCCAGCATCTCGAGGTTCTGCTCAATCGCGTCCGCGACACGGTTAAGCACTGCGGCGCGGTCGGCCGGCGACCGGCTTCCCCATTCGTCCTTCGCGGCGTGCGCGGCATCAAGCGCGAGCTCGATGTCCTGCGCGCCGGAATACGCAACCTCGCAGA
>JBEKRJ010000134.1:0-8859 GCA_049518835.1 Solirubrobacteraceae bacterium | reverse complement strand
GGTGTGCGCGAACATGGCCCGAGGGGATGACGGGCGGTGGACCGCGCTGGACGGGACCGCGATCTATGAGCACGCGAAGGCGGGCGGGTTCGTGTATGAGGCGCACCTGCGTCACGCCGTTCGGGAGCGGGTGGCGTGGGCGCAGTGGGGCGCGGTGCGCAACGGGATCGCAGAGCTCGAGCAGGTGCCGGTAGAGGTTCGCGAGGAGTTCTCCACGCGGCGGCGGCGGATCCTCGAGCGCGAAGCGGAGCTGGCGGCGGAGGGGGTCAGCGTCGGGCACAAGGGGCGGGAGAAGATCGTGTTCGACACCCGCGAAGCGAAGAAGGAGGTCGACGAGCGCGACTGGCGCGCGAACATTCGTGCGCGCGCGGCAGAGCACGGACTCGGCCCGGAGGAGCTCGAAGCGCTCGCCTCCCTCCCCCACGCCAAGCCAGCGCCCGACGTGTCGCCCGACCAGCTCTCGCAGCTTCTGTTCGCGTCTTCGGGACTGACGGCGATGCGCAACACGTTCCACGACCGCGACGTGGTGATCGGCGTCGCCGAATCCTTCCAGCAGGGTGCCCCGGCCGGCCGAGTGCTCGAGGTGGCCCGTGAGATGGCCCGCGAGCCCGAGGCGGTCGCGATCCCCTCCGAGCAGGATCGCCGGTACACGACCCGCGAGCTGCTCGACGCCGAGCGCCAGCTCGTCGACCACGCCCGGGCGGGCCGCGGCCAGAACGCCGCCGTGCTCAACCCGGATCAGGTCAAGGAGACGCTCGGCCGGCTGCCGCGAGCGCTGTCGGGCGAGCAGCAGCAGGCGGTGCGCGCGATCGCGACCGGAGGGCATCGCGTCGACACCGTCGAGGCGCTCGCCGGCACCGGCAAGACCACCAGCGCGAACGCGCTGCGAGAGGTGTATGAGCGGGCCGGCTACCGGGTGGTTGGCGCGGCGCCGACCGGCCGCGCGGTCCGCGAGCTCAAGGAACGCGCCGGCATCCGCCAGTCGCTGACATTGGACTCGTGGGCGCTGAAGCTCGCCGCCGACCCGACCGCAATGGCGTTCGCGACGGTCACGAGCGGCGGCGTGCGCCGCCAGCCGGGCGTGTTGATCATCGACGAGGCCGGGATGGCGCACACCCGCCTCTCCTCGCGCGTGATCGACCAGGCGCTCGCCGCCGACCTGAAGGTCGTCGCGATCGGCGACTCCGGGCAGCTGTCCTCCGTGCAGGCCGGCGGCTGGCTCGGCGCGCTCACGCGCGAGCTCGGCAGCCATGAGCTGCGGGAGGTGATGCGCCAACGCGACGGGCGCGAACGACGTCTCCTCGCGCACGTGCACCGCGGCGAACCCGACGCCTACCTGCAGCTCAAGCAAGCCCGCGGGGAGCTGGTCCTGTTCGCCGGCGAGCACCCCGGCGTCGACGCCGAGACCGCGATCATCGATCAGTGGGCCAGCGAGGCTGAGCGGCTCGGCGTTGGCGAGGCGGTGATCATCAGCCGCGACAACGACCGCCGCGAACGGCTCAACGAGCTCGCCCGCCGGCGGCTGCTCGAGCACGGCAAGCTCGGTCAGGGCGTCGAGCTCGCGGGGCGCGAGTGGGCGGTCGGCGACCGCGTGATCGCCAGGCGCAACGACCGCGGCCGCGACCTGGACAACGGCATGCGCGGCACGATCATCCACGCCGACCAGGATCGCGAGCAGCTGCTCATGCGCGCCGACGCCGGCGGCGCCCGCGCCTTGGACCTCGAATACATCGAGCGGCACCTCGAGCACGCGTACGCGCTGACCGGCCACGGGATGCAGGGCGGGACCGTCACCTGGGCGGGCGTGATCGGCCACCCCGGCGACTTCAGCCGCAACTGGTCCTACACCGCCCTGTCGCGCGCGCGCGAACCGACCCGCATCTACCTCGTCGACGAACCCTCCCGGTCTCAGCAGCAGCGCGAGGACATCGCCCCCGCTGGCGAACCCGCCGAGGATCGCGACGTGCTCTGGCTGATGAGCCGGCGGATGCGCGAACGCGACGACGAGGACCTCGCGCTCGAAGCACTCGAATACGCCCAGCAAGAGCAAGAACAACAGCAAGAGCACGAGCAGGCCGACGATCCCGGCCAGGGGCACGCCAACGAGCAGCCCGACCGCGACCAGGCCGCTGCGGCGTCCGAGCAGCCGACGCCGGCTTCCGAGGAGCACGCCGAACAGGCCGGTCACGAGCCCGACCACGACCAGGCAGCCGAGAGCGCACCCCCGCGGCGCGACGTCGCCGCGGCGGGCGACGTCGCCCCGCGCGCCGCGGCGCCCGAGATCTCGACGACGCTGGCGCGGGTGTACGAGCTCGACGAGCAGCTCGCCGAGCTCGGCGAGCAGCTCCGCGCCCCCGCGATCGCCGACGCCCGCGAGCTGATCGGCCTCGATCAGACGATCGCGGGGGCCGAGCTAGAGCACCAGCGCGACCGCGCGCACAAGCCCGCAGGCCGCCACGACCGCTCCGCCCACCAAGCCCGCCTACGCCAACGCGAACAGAACATCGCGCAGCTGCGCGCGCAGCGCGCCCAGCTGCGCGACCGCGTCCCCGACCCCGACCTCGTACTCCAGCACGCCGACCGGCTCGCCGAGCAACGCGCACGCCTGCGCCGCGAACAGCTTGCGCTGCGCGCCCGCGCGGTCGACGAGCAGCTCGCCAGCCAGCCGCCATGGCTACAACAAACGCTCGGGCCCGAACCCCACGACCGGTACCTCGCCGCGGCGTGGCAGCAGGCCGCCCGCCAGACCGCCGGCTGGCGGATCGACCACCACATCACCAACCCCGACGTCGCGTTCGGCCCCGACCCCGGCGACGCCTCCTACCGCACGCTGCGTCGCACGATCGAGCAGACCCGCAGCGCGATCGACCTCGAACATGACCTCAACCCGACACCCGCCGCCGAAACTGAGCACCGCCACGACGATCCCGGTGCCTGCGAGTCGCCTTCGGTGTCGCCTTTGCGCGAGCGCGTGTACGAGCTCAAGCACCGGCTTGCCGCGATCGCCGAGCAGCTCCAGGCCCCCGAGATCGAGGACGCCCGCGCGATCACACGGCTGCAGGAGACGATCGGCGCCGTCGAGCAAGAGCACCAGCGCGACCGTAAACCCAGTGGGTGGCGCGACCGCTCCGGCCACCAAACCCGCGTCCGACAGCGCGAACAGCAACTCGCCGAGCTACGCGCGCACCAAGACGAGCTGCTGGACCGCACGCCCGACCCGCCGTCCGTGCTCGCGCGCGCCGAGACGCTGCGAGACCAGCAGAAAGCGCTGATGGATCAAAGCCACCAGGTCCGCACCCGCGCGATCGAAGAAGAGCTCGCCGCCCGTCCGCCGTGGCTAGCGCGGACGCTCGGCCCCGAACCCACCGACGCGCAGCTGCGCAGCCGCTGGCATAAAGCCGCTCGCGAAACGGCCGGCTACCGGATCAACCACCAGATCACCGACCCGCAGACCGGCCTCGGCCCCGACCCCGGCGCCGACAACTCCTACCGCGTCGCGCGCCGCACGATCATCGACACCCGGCGTGCGCTTGGACTCGACCACGACCGCGACCGGGGGGTGGACCTCGATGCCGGGCGCTAGCTAGCTCAGTAGCTAAACCGTCCGGCAGGCGCGCCAGCCTCCCCCAGCGTATGTCCCGGATCCTGCAACGCATCGCGCTCGCCGCGTTGGCGATCCTCCTCGCGCCGCTTGAGCTGCTCGCCGGCGTCGCCGCGGCGGCGCTCGCGTTCGTCGGCGCGGTGCTCGCGTTCGTCGGTGCGATCGGCACCCCGATCTGGATGGTCGGCACGCTGCTCTGGCTGCTCGGTGGGTCGACCCGCGGCGACGCGCTACCGCCATGGGCGATGCTGCTGCTGCTCATCGCCGCCGTCCCGACCGGCCTGCTCCTGCTCGAGTTCGGCTACTTCGCCCCCAACGAACGTGCCGCGCAACAGCGCCGACGCCGTCGCGCTGAGGAGTGCCAACGCAGCCGCGAAGAAGCCCGCGAGCAAGCCCGCCAACGCGCAAGCCGACAGCACCACAGCCGCCAGCACGGCGGCGACCACCGAACCAGCGACCACCGCGAACGCCCCGGCGGGCAGCGGCACAACCACCAGCACGCGGGCAGCCAACAGGGCGAGCATCAACAGCAGCGCCCGGCGCGGGGCGACGGTGATCGCGGCGACCCGATCGCCCGCGCCTACCAAACGCTCGAGCTCCAGCAGGGCGCCAGCGCCGACGAGATCAAAGCCGCCTACCGCCGGCTCGCGCACCTCTACCACCCCGACCACAACCCCGGCTTCACCCACCAAGCCGCCCAACGCTTCGCCGAAGTCCAAGCCGCCTACGACAAGCTCACCGGCGTAGCCGTCGTCTGACGCGCGCCTGCCTCGGCGCCGGCGAGCTCGACCGGCGTCAAGCGCCAGCGCTCGTCGAGCTCGGCGCCGGCGCACTACGGCGTTCGCCCGAACCGGCACCTCCGTACGGAGTCACGATCCCACTCCTTGAGCATCGATGTCCGAGTCGAGTGCGAGCGACTCCTCGTAGCTGCCCAGAAACGGCGGCTCGGTCCATCGCCGGGCTGTGCCCGGCGGGTCGCCGCAGCCCAGGAACTCGGCGAACTCTGGGTCTGAGTCGATGAGCGCGTGCGCGCATCCCGAGATCCCGAGCCCCTCGCCGATGATGGCCGCGGTCGATTCCGGCGGGTAGCCGTATAACAACCCAGCGCGCGCAAAGCCGCCGACATCCCCAATCAACCGCCACGTCGACCCACTGGGTGTTCTCGAACACCGCGAACGGCAGCTTCGCCACGCGGCGCAGCTCACGCTCGATGCAGTCAAGAACCGCCGGACTTCGGGATTCCTGCAGGTAGCGCGCCCAGTCGGCGATCAGCGCCTCGACATCGAGATGGTCGCCGACGATCCCAGTCATCGCGATCACAATCACCCCGTCCTCGTTCTCCCGCACCTCCATGCCCTCGGCGAGCGCCTCGCGAAGCACGCTCGTCGAAACACCGGCGATCGCGATCGTGGTGATCGGCTTCAGCCCCAAACATGCGCGCGACAGGACGGTGAGCAGTCCTCGCTTTGTCAACTGCGAGAGCAGGTTCGCTGGGGAGTGCGCGTCGGACCGAAAGCTGGCCTCGATCTTCGGGTACCGGTAGACCTCCAGCCCCCCGTCTCCGACCTCCACTTGCAGCTCCCCGATCGCCGGCGGACAGGGTGGTAGATCCTCCACGCCGCGAGCCCACATCACCCCAAGTCTATGGCGTGTCGCACTGCCGCTGTGCTCCCCGGCCTGGCCGGGCACCCCGCGGCCCGTAGGCGTCACATGCGACGCGCGACGTCCTCTTTGGCTCCCGCGATCGACCCCCCGATTCCTGGCTCATTGGTTCCCCGCCGCGCGAGCACAGGGGGGATGCTGCTTGCCGGCCGCGAAAGCCACCGCGCGCCGCCGGCAACGAATTTGTCGCAAAAGGCCCGCTCGCGCGCTTAAGCGGGCATGAACACCAGACCGCATCACCAACAATCAGCCGCTCGGCCCGCCATCGTTCTGTTCGCCCTGTTCGCGCTGCTCGCCGGCGTAGCAGTCCTCGTCTGGACCGGCCCGCAGCTCGCCGCGTTCGTGAACACCGGCCGCTGGCCCGCGCTCGGGTTCTGGCAAGCCCAAGGCGCGCTGATCCGCGCGCTCGTCGGCGCGCACCCGACCGCCGCCTACCCAGCCGCCCTACGCAGCTCGCTGCCCGCCGGCTGGGAGTTCTGGACCGTCCAAGCGCTGCTCGCGACCACCGCCGTCTCGCTCGCGATCCTCGCGGTCCGCGAGCTCGACGTCCGCGCGAGCCGGCCGGTCGCCGACCGCCGCTGGTGGCAGCTGACAGGCATCCGCCCCCGCTCGTTCGCGCGCCCCCGCACGATCCCGACCCTCCTCACTCGCGACACCACCCCCGACCGGATCGCGATCGGCCACTACGGCCGCCCCGCCCGCCTACTCGCGATCGCCGCCAACGTCCAAGGGCTGGTGATCGCCGCGCCGCGGTCGGGCAAGACGTCGGGGATCATCATCCCCGCGCTGCTCGAGCACCACGGCCCGGTCGTCAGCACCACCGTCCGCTCAGACGTCCTCAAAGCCACCCAAGCACGCCGCTCCCAGCTCGGGCGCGTGTGGGTGTTCGATCCGTTCGGCGAGCAGACCGACAGCTGGGACCCCTTGCACGGCTGCGAGGACTGGGGGCACGCGCTGCTCGTCGCCCGCTGGCTCGGCCACGCCGTCTCACTAGGCGCGACCAACACCCAGGAGTACTTCGACGAAGAAGCCGAAGGGCTCACCGGCCCGCTCCTGCACGCCGCCGCGCTCACCGGCGAGCACACGATCGTCGACGTCTACCGCTGGATCCTCAAACGCGAGCAGGACATCCCGACAGAGATCCTCGCCGAAGCCGGCGCGACCGACGCGATCGAACGCCTCGAGAACGTCTACGCCTACACCGAACGCCAACGCGACGGGATCATCGGCACCGCCGCCGTCCAACTCAAAGCCTACGGGCACCCCGGCGCCGCCCGCACCGCCAACCGCCACAACGCGCTCACCCCCGAACGCCTGTTCGCCAACGCGCAAACCAACACGCTCTACATCGTCGCCGGCCGCGAACACCAACAACTCCTCGCCCCCCTCGTCGTCACCCTCCTCTCAAGCCTCCTGCACCACCTCGCCGAAACCGAGAACCGCAAAGGACACGGCCTCTGGCCCCCCGCCCTGTTCGCGCTCGACGAAACCGCCAACATCGCCCCCCTCCAAGACCTCCCGCAAATGCTCGCAACCTCCCTCCCCAGCGCCCGGTTCCTAACCGTCTGGCACTCCGTCGCGCAAATCCACCGCCACTACACCCCCGCCGGCGCCAGCGAAATCCTCGCCCTCTCCCAAGCCAAGATCTTCCTCGGCGCGATCACCGACGGGCTCACCAACACCGAACTCACCCGCCTGCTCGCCCACCCCACCCACCATCACCCCGAAATCCTCACCGCCCAAGCCCTACAACGCACCACCAACGGCGAAGGGCTCCTCATCCACACCGACCAACCCCCCACCTTCTACCGCCAACGCCGCCACTACCAAGACCCCACCCTCAAAGCCCTCACAGCACCACAATGACCGCCCAGCGAGCGTTCCTCCAAGCCGCCGTCGCGCTCGCGACCATCGCCAGCGCCGGCGATGACAGCCTTCTCGGTCACCGCTGCAGTCGCCGCCGGCGTCGTCCACGCCGCCGCCCGCCGCCGCACCAACGACCCTGCCGGCCATTGCGCTGCTCACCCCTTGTGCTGCTGGCAATCATCACGAATCCGCCGAACCCGACGTACTGCCGGGGGGGTTCTCATTCGGCGATCCACCGGCGAGAACAACCCCCGGTGGGGGTTGGCCCGAACGCCTCGCGTGGGTTTGGTCCGACGAACCCACGTGGAAGTCGCAATGCCCCTGCCCTGGACGCGGCTGCGCGGGCATGCATGGCGCATGCATGGCCCATGCTTTGGCCTCGCGTACGTTGCATCGACCAAGCTTCCGACGCTTAGGACGAGCCTGCCATGGATGGTGCATGCATGCATGCACCATGCTTTGCTAGCGTACGCTGCATGCACCAAGCTTCCCACGCTTATGACGAGCCTGCCGAGCATGCAGGAAGCTCCCAGCAAGCGTCGAAAGCTCGCGACATGCGAGGAGCAATCATCACCGTCGCCGGTCACAAGGGAGGAGTAGGCAAGACGACGATCGCCTACGAACTCGCAGGCGCTCTTTCAGGTGTCCTCGTTGACCTCGACTTTCACGGTGGAGGCGCAACCAACCTCTGGGGTTTCGACTCACGGACGGCTCGACGAGCGCCGCTGCTCGACGCTCTCGAGCTCGGCGGCGTGCCGCGGCCAAAGGAGAGACCGAACCGGCCGCCGTTGGTTCCTTCACATCCCGATCTCAGCGCCGCCGAGCTCGATGCCGACGACATCGCTGATGCCATCGAACGATGGGCGGGTGCCTGGGCTCCCAGGCCCATCGTTGTCGACACTCACCCAGGCGCGCACTTCACAACCGACGGTGCGCTCCAAGCCGCCGACCTTGTTGTCGTGCCCGTGCCGCCAAGCCGGCGAGCGATTGCCGCCGTCCGTGAGATGCTCTACGAGCACACAGGCTTTCGGATCGTCCTCGTGCCCAACATGGTCTCGCGCTCTCCCCGGGAATGGTGGCTCGAGGCGCTCGAAACGTTCGCCGACGACCCCCTCGTCCATCTTGCGCCACCGATCTCGCTGCACCCCTGGCTCAACGATCGTCTCCTCACAACCCCCGTCGTCCGCCAAACCCGCCCAGGGCGCCGCACCGAACACGCCGCTGCCGAATTCCGAGCCGTCGCTCACCAGATCGCCGACCTATGCCAGACGACAGCGGTGTAATCAGCACGCTGCGCGCGCAGCGACCCAAACGCCAAGCGCCCTCACCCAGAATCGGTGACCGGGTGCCTGCAACCCCACCGCAAGTCGCACCGCCCGCAGAACCAGTCTCTCGCCCCGACGACGCCGAGACCGCGCCGAACGCCCCAGAGGAGAACGCACCTCCAGAGCCACCAAGCCAACCTCCGCAGGCTCTTCCTCTATCCGTCCCATTGGCTGCATCGCCCGACGAACCTACGGTCAACTTCGCCGTCCGGATCCGACGACCATTCGACGAGCTGCTCTCCAGACGGATCGGCGAACTTCGCGCTCGCGGCGTCCGGTCAAGCAAAGTCGAGATGACCGAGATGCTCCTTGCCGAACTGTCACCAGCCAAACCAGGCGACCTCGAGAAACGCCTCGCCTTGTTCCGCCGCCAAGCCCCACGCTAGGCGAGCCGCTCCGCCGAAT
>JBEKRJ010000133.1:0-8863 GCA_049518835.1 Solirubrobacteraceae bacterium | reverse complement strand
CGCGCACCCAGCGAGTATGACCGCTCGCGCGCACGCGGTTCGCCTCTCCTGCCAAGCGTAAGGCCGCTGCTGGCGGGCAGCGAGCGCCTGATCGTCGCGACCGGGATCGTGAACGTGTGGCAGTACGAGCCCGAGGTACTCGCGACCGAGTACTGGCAGCTCGAGCGCGAGTTCCCCGGGCGACTGCTGCTCGGGATCGGCATCGGCCACCCCGAGGCCACCGACATCTATCAGCGCCCGCTGGCGAAGATGCGCGGCTTCCTCGACGGCCTCGACCGAGCGGACCCGCCCGTGCCTCGCGATCGGCGCTGCCTCGCGGCGCTCGCGCCACGAATGCTGGAGCTTGCGGCCGCGCGCTCGCGCGGCGCCCACACATACTTCGTCGGGCCGCAGCACACGCGCATCGCGCGCGAGCGAGTCGGCGGCGACGCGGTTATCGCCGCGGAGTTGGCGTGCGTGCTCGACGCCGACGGCGCGCGCGCTCGCGCCACCGCCCGCAGCTACGCGCAGCTGTACCTCGGGCTGCGCAACTACACGAGCAACCTGCTGCGGTCGGGGTTCACCGACGAGGACTTGACCGGCGGCGGCTCTGACGCCCTGATCGACGCGGTCGTCCCGCACGGGACGCCAAACCAGATCGCGGCCGCGGCGCGGGCCCATCTGGACGCCGGCGCCGACCACGTGTGCCTGCAGACGGTCGGCGTCCAGGGCGTGCCGGACGAGCAGTGGGCGGCGCTCGCCGGCGCGCTGCGCGAGCGCTGATCTCGCTCATCGATGCACGACTAGACGTCGAAATCGCCGGCGAACAGCGCGAACACGGCCCCCTGAGGATCGCGGACGATCGCGATGCTGCCCATGCCGATCGGCATTGGCCCCGCGATCGTGCCGCCGCCGAGCTCGGTGACCTTTGCGACGCTCGCGTCGATGTCGTCGACGCCGAAATACGCCAGCCAGTGCGGCGGCTCTGGGTCCATCACCGGCCTGATCCCGCCGTTGCTGGCGCCGGCCGCCGTCTTGATCACCAGGTAGGGCATCTCCATGCCCTCGATCGGCTCTGCGCTCCAGCCGAACAGCTGCGTGTAGAACGATTTCGACGCGTCGAGGTCGGGCGACGCAAGCTCGTTCCAGGACAGCGCGCCGTGCGCGTTGACAAGCGACGCGCCGATGTGCCCCCGCGGCTCCCAGACCATGAAGAAGGCGCCTTGCGGATCCTGAACGACCCCCATCCGGCCGATGTCCATGACGTCGAAGGCCGGCATCATGATCGTCGCGCCCAGCTCCTTTGCGCGCTCCACCGACTTGTCGGCGCTCTCGACGGTGATGTACGAGTTCCACACCGGCGGCACGCCGGCGTCGCGCTGCTGCTGGGGCTGCGGCGCGATCGCCGCGACATCCTTGCCGTCGATCGACATCATCGAGTAGACGGCGTCGTCGCCGACCGGGTTGTCGGTCGCGCTCCAGCCGAACAGCTCGCCGTAGAAGGTCTTGGCGGCCTCCTGGTCGGTCGTGGCCAGGTCCACCCAGCTGAACGTGCCCGCGGTGTACTGCGTTCGTTCTCCCATGATGGTGACCCTACCCGCTGGGCCGGACCGCCCCCCTGACTATTTCGTGAACCGACCCGCTAATTCGACCAGAGGACCAGCTCCTGGCGCCGCTAGCTGCGCGCGATCGACGCCGGGTCGGTCCGCTCGAGCCTGGTCATCGTCACGGTCGCCTCGAGCTGCGAGCTGGCGAGCCCGCGGTAAACGCCCTTGATCGGTGGCACATCGGCATAGTGGCGCCCGTGCCCGATCTTGACGTGGTTCTCGCCTGTCAGCCCGCGGTTGGTCGGGTCGGCGCCGATCCAGACCGGCTCGCCGCCCCCGGGAACCGGGAGCAGCGCCTCGATCCACGCGTGCGTGTCGACCTCGACTGACCGCTGCCCGCCTTCGGCGCGGCCGGTCGTGAACAGGTAGCCGGACGCATAACGGGCCGCGATCCCGTGGTGGCGCGCCAGGCACAGGCCGACATGGACGAAGTCCTGGCAGACGCCGGCGCCGAGGTCGAGCAGGTGCGCGATCGGCGAGTCGACGTACGTCGCCCCCTGGCGGTATTCGAACCGGTCGGGGATCAGGTCGGCGATCAGCAGCAGCGTGTCCAGCGGCGTCGGGGCAGCGCCGGTCGTCGCCAGCAGCTGCGCCAGCGTGGGGTGTCCGGGCGCGTCGTCGGTCTGCAGCAGAAACTCGCCGCCGGCCTCGAGATAGCTCGGCTCGCGCAGCGCATCCCAGGTCGCCTGCGGGGGCTCGGGCGCGGGCTTGGTGCTGACGCGCGCCCGCACGTCGATCGTCAGCTCCCGGTGGGGGCGGGAGATCTCGAACTCGACCACCTCGGTGCCGAAGTAGTCGGTGTGGCGGTGCAGGCGAACCTCCGGATTGAGCCGCACGCCGAACTCGTCGCAACGCTGGCGTCCGTTGGCGGCCGGCTTGACGCGCAGCGCGTTGAGGTTGTCGACGACATCCTCGTCGTATGAGTACTTGGTGAAATAACGGATCGCGAAGTTCATCTCGAGCAAGGGGATCATTGCGCGTTCTACAGATGGACGGCTGCGATTGCCGCGATCGCGAAGTAGCGCGCGCCGATATCCCTATCGACCATTTCGAGCTCGTCCTGAACAGCTTTCAGCTGCTCGGGCAGGCCCCCGTGCTCGGCCGGCGTTCGGCGCTGCAGCTCGAGGTCGGCGGCCAGCCGTCCGAGACGCAGCACCGGCGGCGATGTCCGCGGCTGCGGGTCGGCCGAGGTCAGAGCGTCGCGCAGCGCCTCCACCGACGAGGCGACCGACCCCGGGTAGGCCCCGTCGTACAGCAGGAAGCGGACGACCCGTCCGATCGTCGGCGCGCTGCGCCCGGCGCGGCGGTAGGCCTGAAAGCCGCCAACGGCCTGCAGCAGCGCTAGTGCCTCGCCTTCGCCCTCGTCCTCGCCGGGGCTCGCCTGTGGCTCGGGGGGCACGGTCACGCGCAGCATCCGCAGCACCATGTCCGCTTCCTCGATCCGCCCGCCGGCCTCGAGGAACGCGCGCCCCTCGTCGCGCAGCATCGTGCGGTCGACGAGGCCCCAGAACAGCGCACAGCGTTCTTTGACCTCTTGATAAACCGAGTATGGGCCGGTCTGCAGCGCCGACGGCATGTCGTAGCGCCCGAGCGCGAGGTAGAACGAGTTCAGGGCTTGCCACATCTCGGTCGAGATCACGTCGCGCAGCGTGCGACCGCGCTCGCGGGCGCGCGCCACGCACGAGAGGATCGATGCCGGGCTGCCGAGATCGAGCGTCAGCAGGCTCGTGACCGTCGTGCGGCGCTCGCTGCCATCGAAGCCGACACCGGCGACGGCGGCCGTCGCCGGCGCCTGCGCCCGTTCCCCGGGCACCGGCGGCTTGGCGCCGATGATCGCCAGCACTCCGTCCCAGCTCAGTGCGATCCCGCGCTGGCCGGTCATTCCGGCGACGTCGGCGTGAAACGCGCCGTCGAGCATCCGCGCCGTGTGCTCGGCGCGCGTCAGGTCGCGGCCCAGCCAGAACAGCTCCTGGGCGATTCGCGCCAGCATCAGCCCACGGATCCGGCGGGTCCCTGTTGTTGCTGTTGTTGTTGCTGTTGTCCGTGCCAGCCGCCGTAGCGCACGTCGGGTAGTCGTGGCGGGCGTCGCGCCGGCAGCGTCCCGGGCGCCGGCTCGGTGGCGGCGTCATCGTCGAGCACCCAGGTGTCCTTGGAGCCGCCGCCTTGGGAGGAGTTGACGATCATCGACCCTTCGCGCAACGCGACCCGCGTCAGCCCGCCGGGGACGATCCGGATCTCCTCGCCGAACACCGCGAACGGCCGCAGGTCGACGTGGCGCGGCGCGAGCTGCCCGCCGGTCGTCTCCGTCGGCGCGGTCGACAGGTGCACCAGCTCCTGGGCGATGAACAGCTCGGGCCGCGCCTCGATCAGCCGCGCCTGGCGCTCGAGCTCGGCGCTGCTGGCGTGCGGGCCGATGAACACGCCCTTGCCGCCCGACTCCGAGGTCGGCTTGACGACCAGCTCGCCCAACCGCCGCAGCACCTCCTTGCGCACCCGCTCGTCGCCGAGCAGATACGTCGGCACGTTCTCGAGGATCGGCTCCTCGCCGAGATAGAAGCGGATCATCTCCGGCACGTAGTGATAGATCGCCTTGTCGTCCGCGACCCCGGTCCCGATCGCATTCGCGATCGCGACCGTCCCCGCCCGATAGGCCCGCACCAGCCCCGGCACCCCCAACAGCGAATCAGGCCGAAACTCCAGCGGATCGATGAAGTCGTCGTCGAGCCGGCGGTAGATCGTGTGCACCCGCTGCAGCCCCGACGTCGTGCGCATGTAGCAGACCGCGTCGCGCACGACCAGATCCGACGCCTCGACCAGCTCGACCCCCATCTGCCGGGCCAAGAACGCGTGCTCGAAGTACGCCGAGTTCATCGACCCCGGCGTCCACAGCACGACCGTCGGGTGGCTGTCGGCCGCGGGCGCGACCGCCCGCAGCGCGTCCAGCAACAGCGACGGATAGTGATCGACGCCGCGAATCCGATGCCCCGCGAACAGCTCCGGCATCAACCGCGTCATCGCCAGCCGGTTCTCGAGCACATACGAGATCCCCGACGGCGTGCGCACGTTGTCCTCCAGCACCCGCCAGCGACCGTTGCCGTCGCGCACCAGGTCGCACCCCGACACGTGACAGTAGACGCCGCCCGGGGCGCGCACCCCGTGCACCGCCCGCGCGAAGCTCGGCCGGCTGACGATCAACGACCACGGCACGATCCCCGCCCGCACGATCTCATGCGCGTGATACACGTCATCGACGAACGCGTTCAACGCCCGGATGCGCTGCGCGAGCCCGCGCTTGATCGACGTCCATTCGGCCGCCGTCAGCACCCGCGGCACCAGGTCCAGGGGCCACGCGCGGTCGCGCCGTTCGCCGTCGCTGCCGGCGACCTCGAACGTGATCCCCTGCTGCATGAAGATCCTGTCGCGCCGCCGGCCCGCCTCGTGCAGCGCCAGCGGGCCGAGCCGCTCCAGCGTCGCGATCAGCGACGCGACGTGCGGGCGCGCCTCGCCGCGCTCGTCCAGCAACTCGTCGCAGCACCCCGCCGGCACCGCGTAATCCGCGATCCACATCGCCTCAGCCATCGATTGGATGTGTACCCGCGCGCGAGTCCGGTGGCTATGGCCCGATGGAGCGACCGCCGTGCGCCCGGCGGCCGTTCGTCACGGCCGCGGCTGTCCCATCGTCCAGCCGCCGGCGAGTGGCGTAGGATTGCGCGATGGCAAGCAAGTTCCTCGTGTTGTGGAAGCTCGAGCTGACCCGGATGTCGGCGGAGGCGATGCAGACGATCTTGCGCCAGCAGGACTACGGCGCGAGGTTGCAGCGCGACGGCAAGGTCCAGGTCCGCTACCACGTCGTCGGCTCTCACGGCGGTGCGTGGATCTACGACGTCGAGTCAAACGAGGAGCTCGACACGCTGCTGGCGCAGGCGCCGGTCTACAACCTCGCCAGCTACGAGGTGCTGCCGCTCGCTGAGATGAGCGCGCCGCAGTAGTAGATCGCAAAGCGCAGCCCGCCCGGGGCGGGCGCGGCCCCGGACTGCGGGCGCTAGACCGGCTACCAGGCCGGCGCCGCTGGCGGGGACCAACCACACCGCGTCGGCGCGGGTAACCGCAACGGTGGCTGGCCGAAGATCGAGTTGCTGTCGCTGCCATCGACGAACGGCCGCTGTGACGCCGGCCAGATCGAGATGAATGACATCCAGCTGAGCGACACCTGTGTGACGCGCATCCTCTCAACGCTCGGGCGAGCCACACGGGGAACAGCGAGTGGCCCTGTGATCCCTGTAGGTTGTGGCGATGAGGGTCAGAGCGCTGGCGCTTGCTTGGGTGACGTGGCTCGCGTTGCTGGCGACCACGGCGGCGGCACATGGCGTCGCTTTCCGCACTGTCACCGGCCTGCAAGCTCACGGCAGCGTCGAGCAGGTATATGCAGTCGGCTTGCAACCGCTCACCAGGGCGTCGCTGATCGATCGCCGGGGCACGGTCGTGGCGATCGGGCGTGCGGACTCGCTCGGCGGGCTCGTGTTGCGCGGGCTAAAGCCCGGCCGCGGCTACCGCCTGCGCGCAATCGCTCACGGCAGCGCGGTGCAGTCGGTGGCGCTCACCGTGCTGGCAGACCGCTCGGCGCCGCCGACGACCGCAATCTATTACCAGCGCCTGCCGGCGGGCGGCTACGGCTACCTCCGCACCCGCGACGGCACGCTGCTGGCGATCGATGTGCACCTGCCAGGGCCTGTAGCGCAGGGGCCCTATCCGACGGTCGTGGAGTACTCCGGCTACGGGTACGCCGATCCGGCGGGACCGCAAAGCGGGATCGAGCCAATTGCCAGCCTGCTCGGCTTCGCGGTCGTCGACGTCAACATGCGCGGCACCGGCTGCTCGGGGGGCTCGTTTGACTACTTCGAGCCGTTGCAGAGCCTCGATGGCTATGACGTGATCGAGACGGTCGCCCGGCAGCCATGGGTGCTCGCACACCGGGTGGGGATGATCGGGATCTCCTATGGCGGCATCAGCCAGTTGTTCGTCGCCGCCACCGATCCGCCGCATCTAGCGGCGATCGCGCCATTGTCGGTGATCGACAACACCGCGACGACGCTATATCCGGGCGGGATCCTGAACACCGGCTTCGCGCTTGCGTGGGGCGAACAACGGGTGCACGACGCGTTGCCGGCGTCGCCGAGCGGCGGCCAGCAGTGGGCGCTTGCGCGGATCCGCGCGGGTGACGCCGTCTGCAAGGCCAACCAGGTGCTGCACGGCGAGGCGCCGAACCTGATCGCGCAGATCCGCGCCAACCGCTATTACGTGCCGGCCGTCGCCAACCCGCTGGCACCGGTCACGTTCGTGGACAGGATCCACGTCCCGGTCTATCTTGCGTGCCAGTGGACCGACGAGCAGACCGGCGCGCACTGCGCCGATCTGGCCGAGCACTTCACGGGCACCAGCCGCAAGTGGTTCACATTCACCAACGGGACCCATATCGACTCGCTTGACCCGGACACGTTCAATCGCTGGTATGACTTCCTCGAGCTGTACGTCGCGCACCGCGCCCCCGACCTGTCGCCGTCGCTCAAGGCGTTTGCGCCGGCGCTGTTCGCGGCGACGATGGGCATCACCGGCGTCACGCTGCCGCCCGACCCGTTGCAGTCATACGCCAGCTACGTCGCCGCGCTTGCGGCCTTCCAACGCCTGCAGCCGATCCGCGTGCTGTTTGACAGCGGCGCCGGCGGCGTGACCCCGGGGGCTCCTTATCCGGCCTTCGAGCAGTCGTTCTCGCGCTTCCCGATTCCCGGCACGCGCGCTCGCTCGTGGTACCTGCAGGCCGGCGGCCGGCTCGCCTCGGCAGTCCCAACAGCGGCCGGGAGCGACAGGTTCACTTGGAGCCCGCGCGCGCGGCCGGCGACGAGCTTCAGTGGCAACACTGCCGGCGGCCCGGGCGGGCTGTGGGCGGCGACGCCCGCCTACCACTGGGACCAGAACCCCCCAGGTGCGGCCGCCTCATACCTCAGCGCGCCGTTGTCATCAAACACGGTCGTGATCGGCGCGGGCTCCGCGCAGCTGTGGCTGCGCGCGTCGGCCCCGAGCGTCGACCTGCAGGTAACGGTCTCGGAGGTGCGGCCCGACGGCAAGGAGACGTTCGTGCAGGACGGCTGGCTGCGAACCAGCGAGCGCAAGCTCGACGCTGCGCAGAGCACGCTGCTGGCGCCCGTCTTGAGCCTGCGCCGGGCAGACGCCGCGCCGCTGCCCGGCGGCGGCTATACCGAGGTGACCGTGCCGTTGTACTATGAGGGTCACGCGTACCGGCGCGGCTCCCGGATCCGCGTGACGATCGCGGCCCCCGGAGGCGACCAACCGGTGTGGGCGTTCGCGCAGACGAGCCCGTCGGGCACCGCTACGGTCGACATCGCCCACGCGCGCAAGCTCGCATCGCGGCTGATCCTCCCGGTCGTCGGCGCAGTCGCGGTCCCGACCGGGCTGCCGTCCTGTCCCGGCTTACGCGGCGAGCCGTGCCGTACCTACCGGCCGTACGTCAACGAATCCGTGGCGCTCGACGGGTAGCGCATCGATCGCGCGCGACGAGTAGGAACTAGGGGTCCGCGCGCCCGGGGAATGGCCCCGACCGAAATCGGGGCCTGTGCGGCTTTCTACTCGTGGTTGTGCGTTTGGCGTGTGCAGCGATCGCAGATGCAGTGCCACCCGTGGACGGGCGGGACGTCGAGGCCGGCCATCGCCGGGTGCCGGTGGCGGATTTCGACCGGACCGGCCACGGCGGGTTCAGCGGCGGAGCGCCGGCGTTCAGCCGCACCGCCGGCGCGGAGGAAGGGCAGCCAGGTCATGGCCGATTCAGGGAGGGAACCATGGTCATGTTGTCGACGCCGGCGACCGTCCGCGCGACCGTCCAACCAACGGTGACGAGATCCGTACTTTCGCGCAGCATGTTGTGAGCGGAGAACTACGGGCGCAAACCGGGACAGCCAGCGGATACGCGACTCCCAGCCACGCTCTAAGCTGCGCCACCCGCGGTTGGTCACAAGTGAGGCCGACTGCCGCCCAGGCAGCGGCGCCGCGGGCCGAGAGGAGAGGTGAGCGGCAACTGGCTGCCTTGACACAAAACCCGTGGGTGGCGCTGGACGTGGCGACCGACCCGGTTGCGCATTCACGCAAGTTGCGCCGCGCTCACGAGCGCGGGCTCGAGGCGCTTGACGCCAGGCCCGCGGATGTACGAGACCTTGTCCTTCAAAGCTGGCGGCGCAGCATCGCCGCCGGCGTCGCCCCGCATGCAA
>JBEKRJ010000132.1:0-8948 GCA_049518835.1 Solirubrobacteraceae bacterium | reverse complement strand
GGAATCCCGACCCGGGAGAACACCACGACAAACGGGCTCTGGCTGGGGTTCAGGCGATTCCACGCGACCAGCGACATGATGATCAAGAGCGCGCCGATATAGAAGATCAGGATCCGCCAGATCACCTTGTTGATCGCCGACGGGATCGACTTGGTGGGATGCTGGGCCTCACCCGCCGTCACCCCGATCAGTTCGACCCCCAAGAACGCGAACATCACGATCTGCAAAGCCAAGAACGGCCCCTTGAAACCCTTCGGGAAGAACCCACCGTGCGACCACAGGTTCGAGAAGCTCGCAGTATGACTGAGGTCGCTGATGCCCAGCACGATGATCGCCAAGCCGAGCACGATCATGCCGATGATCGTGACCACCTTGATGATCGCGAACCAGAACTCGAACTCGCCGAACACGCCGACCGCGATCAGGTTGACCGCCAGCAGGACCACCAGCGCGGCCAGCGCAACGATCCACTGCGGCAGCCCGGGCACCCAGTACTGCACATAGATCGCGGCCGCGGTGATCTCCGCCATCACGACCACCACCCACATCAACCAGTACGTCCAAGCGGTCGCGAACCCCGCCCACGGACCGACGAACTCATCCGCGTAGGTCGCGAACGAGCCCGCGACCGGCCGGTACAGCAGCAGCTCACCAAGCGCTCGCATGATCAGGAACATCACGACCCCAGCGACCGCATATGCCAACAGCAGAGACGGACCGGCCTTCTGGATCGCGCTCGCCGAACCAAGGAACAGCCCCACCCCGATCGCGCCACCAATCGCGATCATCTGGATGTGACGCTCCTTCAGCCCACGATGAAAGTCCTCGTGAACCGCGTCCTCCGGCAATACGAACTGCTGCCCCGGGCTCTCCTTCTCGGGGCGTATCGCTAGACGACTCATGGGCACCGCTCCTCCGCGTTGGTTTGCGAAGACCTTTCAAGGTCACGCACGCACCGACCGAAGGTTTGGGCCGGAAAAAAGGTTACCTGCCGAGAGTTGAGGCGAAGGCTACCTATTTATACTTTAGCCGTCCTTTAGCCGTCTTGTCAAGCCCATCGTGCAAGTCTCGTGACGGTCCGCGCGGGTTTCACTGAATTCGGCACCTACCGAGAGACGCCGGTGCAATAGCTGCACTACGACGGCGATGCCGAGGTCGCGGGCCGCCCGGCACGTCGACGTTGTGCAGGCAGACGCCGTATATGCACGACCGCCGGGGAGCCGCGTTCGTGCCGGCGCTCCCGGCGCCCGCTGGATCGCCCGACGCGAGGATTGGCGACGGTGGCCGAGCCTGGCAGGAGTAGCATGAGGCGGCTTTCGGGCCTAGGTCCACGGCGACAGGAGGAGAGTCATGAGCGAGGAAATTGGGTCGCCACTCGTCAGCCTCGATCACGAGGCGCTTGTGGTTCGCCGGGGCGCCCGCAGTGGCGTCTACACGGTCGTGGCCGTACATTCGACGGTGCTCGGCCCGGCGCTCGGAGGCTGCCGCATGACGAGCTACGCCAGCGCGGCGGAGGCGGTGCGCGACGCGCTGCGTTTGGCGCGTGGCATGACGTACAAGTCGGCGGCGGCGGGGCTCCCGTTGGGCGGTGGCAAGGGCGTCATCGCGATCGAGCTCGGCGTGGACCGCGACGCCATGCTGCTGGACCTGGCCGACAACGTGGAGAGCCTCGACGGGCTGTACATCACGGCCGAGGACGTCGGCACCCACGCCGCCGACATGGAGTTGATCCACACCCGCACGAGCCACGTCGTCGGACTGCCGCGGGAGAAGGGCGGCGTCGGCGACCCGAGTCCGGCCACCGCTGCCGGCGTCGAGGCGGCAATGGCCGCCTGCATCGCCAAGCGCTTCGGCTCGGAGGACTTCGCCGACCGCAGCGTCGCGATCGTGGGCGCCGGCGCTGTCGGCGAGCGGCTCGCACGCAGTCTCGCGGAGAAGGGGGCCGCACTGATCATCTCCGACATCAACGAGGCCAAGCGGGCGCTCGCCGAGGAGCTCCACGCGCGCTGGAGCGACCCCGAGAGCGCGATGATCGCCGATGTCGACGTGCTGGCTCCGTGCGCGTTAGGCGGCGTCCTCGACGAAGCCACGATCCCCGGCCTGCGCTGCCAAATCGTTTGCGGCTCCGCCAACAATCAGCTCTCGCGCGAGGAGCTGGCCGAAGACCTCCAACAGCGCAACATCATCTACGCGCCGGACTTCATCGCCAACGCCGGAGGCATCATCCACGCCGCCGAGGAGCACGCCCTAACACGCGATCCCGTCCGTGTCGACGAGCGTGTCATGGGCATCCACGACGTGATCGCCGAGATCCTCGAGCAGTCCGAGTCGAACGGCCGGACGCCGCTCGTGGCCGCCTACCAGCTGGCCGCCCGGCGGCTCGAGGCGGGACGAAAGGCCTCCCCGGCATGAGCGCCGTCGACGCCTCGGCCGCCACCGGCTTCGACGCGGAGCCGAGCTGATGCGCACGACGCTCGACGGCAACGAGGCGGCGGCGTCGGTCGCCTATCGGCTGAACGAGCTTTGCTGCATTTATCCGATCACGCCGTCCTCGACGATGGCCGAGCTCGCGGACGAGTGGGCGAGTCGTGGGCAGCCGAACGTGTGGGGCACCGTGCCGGCGGTGGTCGAGATGCAGAGCGAGGGTGGCGCGGCGGGCGCTCTGCACGGCGCGCTGCAGGGCGGTGCGCTGGCGACGACGTTCACCTCCTCTCAGGGTCTGCTGCTGATGATCCCGAACATGTACAAGATCGCCGGTGAGCTGACCTCGGCCGTGATGCACGTCGCGACTCGGTCGCTGGCGACGCAGGCGAATTCGATCTTCGACGATCATTCGGACGTGATGGCTGTGCGCCAGACCGGGTTTGCGCTGCTGTCGTCGGCGTCGGTGCAGGAGGCGCACGATCTGGCGCTGGTGGCGCAGTCCGCGACGTTGGCGACCCGAGTGCCGTTCGTGCACTTCTTCGACGGATTTCGGACCTCACACGAGCTGAACACGATCGAGTTGCTCTCCGACGAAGACCTCCGGGCGCTGGTGCCCGAGGAGCTGGTCCGCGCGCATCGCGGGCGGGGGCTGTCACCGGAGCGGCCGTTCATCCGTGGCACCGTGCAGAACCCCGATGTCTACTTCCAGGCGCGCGAGACCGTCAACCCCTTCTATGGCCGCGTCCCGGGCGTTGTCCAGGACGCGATGAACCAGCTCGGCGAGCGCACCGGCCGCCACTACGGGCTCGTCGGCTACAGCGGGCACCCCGAGGCGGAGCGTGTGCTCGTGGTGATGGGCTCGGGTGGGGAGACGGTCCGCGAGACGGTGGCTCACCTGCGCAAGCGCGGTGAACGAGTCGGCGTAGCGCAGCTCCGGCTGTACCGGCCGTTCCCGGCGCGGGCGCTGGTAGAGGCGCTGCCCGCGACCGTGCAGAGTGTCGCTGTGCTCGACCGCACGAAGGAGCCAGGCTCGCTCGGGGAGCCGCTGTTCCTCGACGTGGTCGTGGCGCTGAGCGAGTCCCACACGGACGGTGAGCGCGAGCTGATGCCGAGCGTGATCGGCGGGCGCTACGGGCTGTCCTCGAAGGAGTTCACCCCGGGCATGGTCGCGGCCGTGTTCGACGAGCTTGGGCGCGAGCGCCCGAAGCGCCGCTTCACGATCGGGATCAACGACGATGTCTCCGGCACGAGCCTCGCGTACGACGGATCGCTTGACATCGAGCCGCCGGAGACGGTGCGTGCCGTGTTCTTCGGCCTCGGCGCAGACGGGACCGTCGGAGCGAACAAGAATACGATCAAGATCCTGGGCTCCGAGGAGGACCTGCACGCCCAGGGGTACTTCGTCTATGACTCCAAGAAGTCCGGTTCGCAGACGGTGTCGCACCTGCGATTCGGTTCACAATCGATCAACGCGCCCTACCTGATCTCGCAAGCGAGCTTCGTCGGATGCCACCACTTCGGCTTGCTGGAGCGCGATGAGGTGCTCGACCGAGCCGCGCCGGAAGCGACGCTGCTGCTCAACAGCCGCGAGCCGCCCGATCGCGTGTGGGACGCGCTCTCGCGTCCGGTCCAGGAGCAGATTCTCGCCAAGCGGATCAAGCTGTACGTGGTCGATGCGGGTCAGATCGCGCGCGACGCGGGCCTGGCCGGGCGGACTAACACGGTGCTGCAGACGTGCTTCTTTGCGATCTCGGGCGTGCTCGAGCCCGAGCAGGCAATCG
Organism: Solirubrobacteraceae bacterium; assembly: GCA_049518835.1. Classification (GTDB taxonomy): domain Bacteria; phylum Actinomycetota; class Thermoleophilia; order Solirubrobacterales; family Solirubrobacteraceae; genus Palsa-465. Next base: position 4,743 of record JBEKRJ010000132.1, on the reverse strand, counting down.
AGCGGATCAAGACCTCGATCTCCAAAACCTACGGCAAGCGCGGCGCCGAGGTGGTGGAGCGCAACCAGACGGCGGTCGATCGCGCACTGCAAGGGCTGCACCGCGTGCAGCTACCCGGACGGGCGACGGCCACGCGCGAGCCCGAGCCGATCGTACCCGCGCACGCGCCGGAGTTCGTGCGCACCGTGACGGCGGCGATGATGGCCGGCCGGGGCGACGAGCTGCCGGTCAGCGCGCTGCCCGTCGACGGCACGTACCCCAGCGGTACGACGGCGTACGAGAAGCGAAAGGTCTCCGAGCTGGTCGCAGCGTGGGACCCGGAGCTGTGCATTCAATGCGGCAACTGCAGCTTCGTCTGCCCCCACAGCGTGATCCGCTCGCGCTACTACGAGCAATCCCGTCTCGCGGAGGCGCCGGCGGGCTTTCAGTCGGCTCCGCTCAACGCTCCGGGGCTTCCGGATACGCGTTACACGCTGCAGGTCTATGTCGAGGACTGCACCGGCTGCGGGCTGTGCGTCGAGGCCTGCCCGGTCTCGGCCCCCAGAGACCCGGCACACAAGGCGATCAACCTCGCGGCGCTCGAGCCGTTGGGCGGCGAGCGGGAGAAGATCGCGTTCTTCGAGCAGCTGCCGGTAAGCGACCGCTCGCGGGTGGATTTCGGCACGGTGCGCGGCACACAGTTCCTGGAGCCGTTATTCGAGTTCTCCGGCGCGTGTGCAGGCTGTGGCGAGGCCCCGTACGTGAAGCTCGTCTCGCAGCTGTTCGGCGACCGGGCGACGATCGCCAACGCGAGCGGATGCTCGTCGGTCTACGGCGGGAACCTGCCGACGACGCCATGGACGGCCGATGCCGACGGGCGCGGCCCCGCTTGGTCGAACTCGCTGTTCGAGGACAACGCCGAGTTCGGACTCGGCCTGCGGCTGGCCGCCGATCGCCACACCGAGCTGGCTCGTCGGCGCCTGACCGCGCTGCGCGACCTGCTTGGCGCCGAGCTGGTCGACGACATCCTCGAGGCGCCGCAGTTGCGCGAGTCGGAGCTGCGCACGCAGCGCGAACGGGTCGCCGAGCTGGTGCGGCGGTTCGACGGGCTGGACGAAGCGGTGGTCGCCGACCTGCGCAGCGTCGTCGATCACCTGATCCGGCGAAGCGTGTGGATCGTCGGTGGCGACGGCTGGGCGTACGACATCGGCTCCGGCGGCCTCGATCACGTGCTGGCCAGTGGGCGCGACGTCAACGTGCTGGTGCTCGACACCGAGGTCTACTCCAACACCGGCGGGCAGATGTCCAAGGCGACTCCGCTCGGCGCGGTCGCGAAGTTCGCGTCCGCCGGCAAGACGATGCCCACGAAGGACCTCGCGCTACAGGCGATCGCTTACGCCAACGTGTATGTCGCGCGGGTCGCGATGGGTGCCGATCCCCAACAGACGCTGCGTGCGTTCCGCGAGGCCGAGGCCTACAACGGGCCTTCCCTGTTGATTGCCTACAGCCATTGCATCGCGCACGGGATCGAGATGCGACACGGGCTCGACCAGCAGTACAAGGCCGTCGCGAGCGGCCACTGGCCGCTGATCCGCTACGACCCGCTGGCGCGAGCAGAGGGCGCCAACCCGTTCCTTCTGGACTCGCCCAGGCCGTGGATTTCGCTGGGCGACTACCGAAGGGGAGAGCTGCGCTTCCGCGCGCTGGCCAACACCGACCCGCCCGAAGCCGAACGCCTGCAGGACCTCGCCCAGCAGACGGTCTATCAGCGCTGGCAGATCTATGAGGAGATGGCCACCCGCAGCGCCGGCGACTTCCCGGCCGACGCCCGTAAGGATCACTGATGGAGCTGGCGACCAATTACATGGGCCTTGAGTTGCGCAACCCGCTGGTTGCATCCGCGTCGCCGCTGTCACATACCGTCGACGGCGTCCGGCGGCTGGCGGACGCTGGTGTCGGCGCGATTGTGATGCACTCGCTGTTTGAGGAGCAGCTGCGGGAGGAGGCCGAGCTGAACGCCCAGCTCTCCGAAGCCGGCACCGAGAGCTTCGCCGAGTCGCTGTCCTACTTCCCCTCCGCGGTCGAAGACGAGCCCGGCCCACGCCATCATCTGAGCTTGTTGGAGCGCGCCGCCGCGGCGGTTGATGTCCCCATGATCGGCAGCGTCAACGGTGTCACGCCCGGAGGCTGGACCGATCACGCGCGCGCGATGCAGGACGTCGGCGCCAGCGCGATCGAGCTGAACATCTATTACCTGCCCGGCGACCCCAGCACCTCCGGCCGCGAAGTCGAGCAGCGCTACGTCGACGTCCTGCAGCGTGTCAAGGACGCGGTCACCGTGCCGGTCGCGGTCAAGCTCGGCCCGTACTTCAGCTCGACCGGCGAGATCGCGGTTCGACTGGACGAGGCAGGCGCCGACGCCCTCGTCCTGTTCAACCGCTTCCTGCAGCCCAGTATCGACCCCGAAACTTTCACTGTCGTGCCCTCTGTCGCACTCTCGGCCCCGGTCGACGCGCTGCTGCCGGAGACGTGGATTGCGCTGCTGCACGGTAGGGTGCGCGCCGCACTCGCGGCCACCACAGGCGTCGAAGGCCCCGCCGACGTCGCCAAATACCTGCTCGCGGGAGCGGATGTGGTGATGACCGCCTCGGCGCTGCTGCGCCATGGACCCGAGCACGCGACCGTGCTGCTCGACGGGCTGTCGGCATGGATGGCGCGCAAGGGATTCCAATCGATCGACGAGCTGCGCGGCATGCTGTCGGTGCCGCCCGGCGCCGACGTGGCTGCATACGAGCGCGCCGGGTACGTCACCGGACTGCGGGCCGCCAACGTCGGCACCTACCGTGCGTGGTGAGGCTCGAAATCCAAGGTGACGAGATGAGCATCGTCGTCGGCCGTCGTGGGAGCGGTCCACACGCACGGCCGCCTGTCGTCACCAGCGTCTTCGAGCTGTTCACAGTCGGCATCGGTCCATCGAGCTCACACACGGTCGGGCCAATGCGCGCCGCCCGCCGGTTCGCCGAATCCGTAGCCGGCAACGGACTCCTCGCCACCACGGCCCGCGTCCACGCTGATCTCTACGGTTCGCTCGGTGCGACCGGGCGCGGACACGGCACTCCGAAAGCCATCATTCTTGGGCTCGAGGGCGCCCGCCCGGACGAAATCGACCCGGACACAGTCGACGCTCGCCTCGCCGCCGTCCGCCAGGCCGAGTGTCTTGAACTGTTGGGGCGGCACGCGGTCGCCTTCCGCGAGCGCGACGATATCGAGTTCCGCGGCCGTGAGCGACTGCCCGGCCACCCGAACGCCATGCGCATGCGCGCCTTTGACGCGGCGGAGATTGAGTTGTGCTCGCGCACGTACTTCTCGGTCGGCGGCGGGTTCATCGTCGAGGACGGTGAAGCGGCGCAACCCGAGCGTCCGCAACGCGCGGCGCAGACCTACCCGTTCGCGAATGCAATGGAACTGCTGGATCACTGTCGCTGCTCAGGGCTGCGAATCAGCGATTTGATGCTGGCCAACGAGCGCTGCGCACGAACCGAGCACGAGATCCGCGGCGAGCTAAGGAGGATCTGGGACGCGATGCAGGCATGCGTGCGGCGCGGTTGCGCTCAGGAAGGCGTGCTGCCGGGCGGACTCAACGTCTTGCGCAGAGCCGCCAGCCTCCGTCGCACCCTCGAGGCGGAGGCGGGAACTAACGATCCGCTCCGTGCTATGGACTGGATCGAGCTCTACGCGCTCGCGGTCAACGAGGAGAACGCCGCTGGTGGACGGGTCGTGACGGCACCGACCAACGGTGCTGCCGGGATCGTCCCAGCTGTGCTGCATTACTATCGCGACTTCGCGGCCGGCTTTGATGAGGAAGGCGTCGCACGCTTTCTGCTCGCCGCGGGCGCGATCGGAACCCTCTACAAGCGAAACGCCTCGATCTCTGGCGCCGATGTCGGTTGCCAGGGAGAGGTCGGCTCAGCGTCTTCGATGGCCGCGGCAGGATTGGCCGATGCACTCGGCGGAACGCCCGCCCAAGTCGAGAACGCAGCGGAGATCGCGATGGAGCACAACCTGGGGTTGACGTGCGACCCAGTTGGGGGCCTCGTCCAGATCCCATGCATCGAGCGAAACGCTCTCGCCTCGGTCAAGGCCGTCGCCGCGACCCGGCTCGCCTTACGGGGCGATGGGCGACACCGCGTGTCCCTCGACACCGTGATCAAGACGATGCGCGACACCGGCGCTGATATGAACAGCAAGTACAAGGAGACGTCCGAGGGCGGGCTGGCCGTCAACGTTGCCGAGTGCTAGTCGTGAGAGCACGACCTATATGGGCCGCTGTGTAGCCGACGCCGTGTCAACAAAGAGCGAAAGCCAGTTAGCCGAGCGGTTCGAAGGTGGCGGTGAAGTGGCGCAAGGCCGCAGGCTCGTCCACGATCCGGTAGCCGGTCAGCTCGCCGGCGCCGCGAGCGACGTGCTCGCAGACCTCGATCACGTAGTCGATATGGCTCTGCGTGTATGTACGCCGCGGGATCGCCAGCCGCACCAGGTCGAGAGGGGCAGGCACCTCCGAACCGTCCGGCTGGCGGCCGAACATGACCGTGCCGATCTCACAGCTGCGCACCCCGCCTGCCTCGTACAGGGCGACCGCGAGCGCCTGGCCGGGGTACTCGAGCGGCGGGATCTGCGGGAGCAGGGCGCGGGCATCGACGTAAACGGCGTGCCCGCCGATCGGGGTCAGCACTGGCAGTCCGGCTCGCTGCAACGCCTCGCCGA
>JBEKRJ010000131.1:0-9389 GCA_049518835.1 Solirubrobacteraceae bacterium | reverse complement strand
CGCGCACGTTGCGGACAGCGGCATGCTGTGATTCGGTGTTGAGTTTACCCATGTGAGGGGCGATTGAGAGAGTCGAACTCTCGCGGCTCGGTGAGCCGAGCAGCGGTTGGATGCGTGAGCTAGGGATGGCATCCATGGCACCGCCACCGGGCGGACCAATCGCCTAGACAGATGATCGGCACCGACGGCCTGCGGCACGCCCGACGCCGCTACGGAACTTGCCTACGGTCTAACTACCGATCTGCGTCACCCGGCCGGACGGGCGACAGGTGGCCCAGCGCCGGATCATTCGCCCCACCTTGGGCCGCGTCGTCGCCAACCAATCGCTCGAGCTGGCGTTCCAGACCGCCGGTCCCGACGACACGCACCTCGAGCGGCAACCCGATCCGCGCCGCGGCGCGCTGTGCAGCGGCCCGCGTCGCCGGCGCCGGCCGCTGCGCCAGCCACACAACGCGCGCGTAGTGGCAAAAGTACTCGTCGCGCAGCTCGGGGTGGCGATCGAGGCCGAGCTCCCTGACGACCGTGTGCTCGAACGTCCGCGCGAGGAAGTCTGTGAGGAAGTACGTGCCGGGCTCCTGATCCAGCGCCGCCCGGACCTCCGCCCGCGCGAGCACGTCGTAGCAGTGCTCGCCCGACAGGCGCTGGAGGCCGGCGCCGGCGACGGCGGCGTCGACCGCGCCATAGCTGCCGCAGTCCGCGTACGCGACCGCGAGCCGGTCGTAACGGTCGCGCAACTGCGCGAGCCGGTCGGCGACCGCGGTCGCGATCTGCTCGGGCCGGTTGTGCAGCAGCGCCGGCAGCGGGTGGACGTCGAGCTCCCAGCCGCGCCGGCGAGCGATCGCGCGGACCTCGGCCGCCAGCGCCCCGCACGCGATCACCGCGCAGCGGCGCCTGATCACGGAAACGCGAGGCGGTCGATGAACATGTCGTTGAAGTCCGCCCGACCTGACAGCTCGACGTACTCCACTTCCGACACGATCGAGTAGGCCTCCGCCCGCTCACGCAGCGACAGCGCCGCGATCTTGGCGCCCTCGCCGGCGACGTTGCCGGCCGACACGATCCGCGGCAGCGCGAGCTTGGGCACCAGCCCAATCCGGACTGCGCTCAGCGGCGACAGGTAGGAGCCAAAGCTCCCCGCCAGCAGCACCTGCGAGATCTCCTGCGCCTCGACGCCGAGCTCGGACAGCAGGATGCTCCATCCGGTCGCGATCGACGCCTTCGCGAACTGCAGCTCGCGCACGTCGCGCTGGGACAGGAACACCGAGCCCGCCGGGTCGGCGACGTCCCCGTGCAAGACGAACACGCGCTCGGCGCCGAGCTTGGTCAGCCGCGCCGCGAGCGCCGCCGGAAGCAGCGCGGCCGCATCCTCGTCGGCGATCAAGCGCCCCGAGTGGTCCAGCAGCCCGCAGTGGACGAGCTCCGCGACGGCATCGACGAGCCCCGAGCCGCAGATCCCGGCCGGCTCGCAGTCGCCGATCACCTCGAGCGCGAGCGACTCGCCGTCGATCCGCACGCCCTCGATCGCCCCCGCCGCGGCGCGCATCCCGCATTTGATCCGCGCCGCCTCGAACGCCGGCCCGGCCGGCGCGGCGGTCGCGAGCACGCGCTCGCCGGACCCGAGCGCGATCTCGCTATTGGTGCCGACGTCGATGAACAGCCGCAGCCGGCGATCACGGGTCAGGCCGGTCGCAAGCATCCCCGCGACGATGTCGCCGCCGACGTACGCGCCCAGCGACGGGAACACGAACGCCGGCGCGCGCGGGTGCACGTTGACGCCGAGCTCGGCCGCCCGCACGCTCGGCAGCGCATGCGTGCAGACCACGAACGGCGCCATCGACAGCGGCTCGGGGTCGATCCCGAGCGCGAGTGCGATCATCGTCACGTTGCCGCAGACGGTGATCTCATAGACGTCGTGCGGCGCCACGTCGCTCTCCGAGCAAAGCTCGGCGGTCAACGCAGCGAGCGTCTCGTGCGCGCGATCGCGCAGCGTCGCCAACGCGTCGGGGTCGAGCATCGTCGCCGAGATCCGCGTGATCACGTCGGCGCCGAACGGCTGCTGGCCGTTGAGCTGCGAGCGGACCACGACCGGCTGACCGCTGTCGAGGTCCAGCAGCGCTGCGACGACCGTGGTCGTGCCGAGGTCGAACGCGATCGCAAACCGCCGCGCGCTCGTGTCGCCGGGCTCGACGTCGATCAGCTCCTCGTCGCAGATCACCGCGGTGACGTCGAAATCAGCGCGCCGCAGGACCCCGCCGAGCGAGCGCAACAGCTCGATCGACGCGCGCGGCTCGAGGTCCTCGATCGCGTCCAGCACCCGCTGTAGGTCCGAGCGCTGGTCCTCGAGCGACGGCTCGGCGAGCACGAGGTGGCGCTTCTGCACCGCCGGACGCAGGATCACGTGGCGCCCGACGCCCGCCAGCGCCGCCTTCGGCCGCGTCTGGAGCGGCGGCACCTCGACCACCAAATCGCCGCGGGCACCCGCCCGGCACGCCAGCCGCCACCCCTCGCGCAGCTCGCCGGCGGAGAACGCACGCGGATCGAGCGCCCCGACCGGGACCTCGCCCGACGCGATCCGCACCTTGCACTTCTTGCAGGTGCCATGACCGCCGCAGGTCGAGTCGATCGCGATCCCGTTCCAGCTGGCGGCGTCGAACACGGGCGTGCCGCTGGGGACCCGCACCTCCGCGCCTTCGGGCAGGAACCGCACCCGCACGCGCTGTGCGCCGTCGTCGGGTGAAAGCGCCGGCGATCGGTCGCTGGCGCGCACGCGAGGGTCGGGGACCGGGATCGCCACTAGCCGCGCACCGCCTGCCGCGCCGCGACCGTCGCCTGGCGCGCCCGGTGCGCGGCGATCCAGTTCGCGCCCCACGGGTCGTGACCGAGCAGCAGGTCCGACGCGCGCACGCTCGCGACGCACACCTCGGCGGTGTTCATGATCGCGCTGGTCAGCCCGGCGGCCATCGCCATCGGCAAGAACGCGGCGTTGAGGACGTGGCGCTGGGGCAGCCCGAACGACACGTTCGACGCTCCCAGGCACATGTTCACGCCCAGCTTGGTGCGGATCAAGCTGATCGTCTGCAGCGTCAGCGTGACCGCTTCGGTGTCTGCGCCGACGGTCATCGCCAGCGGATCGATCACGACGTCGCACGGCGCGATCCCGTGATCACCGGCGGCCGCGACGATCTTGCGCGCGCACGCCAACCGCTCCTGCGCCGTGGCAGGGATCCCGGTCTCGTCGTTGGCGAGGCCGATCACCGCGGCGCCGTGCCGAGCGACGAGCGGCAGGATCTGTTGCAGCCGCTCGTCCTCGGCGGTGACCGAGTTGACCAGCGCGCGGCCTTCGTACACCGACAGCCCGGCCTCGAGCGCCTCGACCACGGACGAGTCGATGCAGATCGGCACGTCGACGGCCGCCTGCGCGGCGGCCAGCATCGACTTGAGCAGCTCGGGCTCGTCGACGAGCGGGATCCCGGCGTTGACGTCGAGCATGTTCGCGCCGTCCTGCACCTGCGCGACCGCGTCGAGCGCGACCGTCGAAAGGTCGCCGCCGCGCAGCTGCTCGGCGAACGCCTTGCGGCCGGTCGGGTTGATGCGCTCGCCGATCACGCAGAAGGGCTGCTGTGCGCCGATCGTGACGGTCTTAGAGCGCGACCGAAGCACTGTGTCCATTGGCTTGCCTTTCGAGTCGGGGTGGGATGCCAAGGCGCGTGCAAAGCTTCGAACGCGGGCGCCGACGCCAGCGGCCGGCCCGGAAGGTAGCGCCCACGACTCAGCGACCGCGCGAGCGCGATCAGCTGTGGCGCGTCGAGGTCGAACACGCGCTTTGCCTGCGGCTCGTCGCCGGCGCTGACATCGTCGCCGGTGATGCAGCTGATGTTCTCGATCCCGTGGATCGCGGCGCCGACCAGCTCGGACTGCAGCGCGATCCGGTTGCGGTCGCGGCAGCCGAGCTGTATCACCGGCTCGGCGCCCGTCTGCTTGAGCGCGATCGCGACCGCGAGCGGCGAGCAGTGGGCGTGCGCGGACGGGTTGTCGGTCGCGTTGAAGGCATCGACGAACGCCTTCATCGGCGCGAGCCGGCGGATGATCTCTGGCTGGCCGCCGGCATCGATCACCGGCAGCTCGGCGGTGACCACGAGCTCGCCGGCGTCAAGCTTGCGGGCGAGCTCCGACATCTCGGTCCATCCAGCCGGCCGGCAGCTCCCGGTCGCGACCGGCTCATGCCGCGATCTGCTGGCGCTTGCGCGCGATCAGCTCCTTGGCCTTCTTGACCGTCGAGGACGCGTCGGCGGAGTAGCCGTCGGCACCGACCGCGTCGGCGTACTCCTGGGTCACGGGCGCGCCACCGACCATCACGATCACGTGGTCGCGCAGCCCCGCCTTCTGGAGCGCGTTGATGTTCGCCTTGAACATCGGCATCGTCGTCGTCAGGAACGCCGAGAAGCCCACGATGTCGGGCTCGTGCTCCTCGATCTGCTGGACGAACTTGTCCGGCGCGACGTTGACGCCGAGGTCAATCACGGTGAAGCCGGCGCCCTCGAGCATGATGTTGCACAGGTTCTTGCCGATGTCGTGCACGTCGCCCTTGACGGTCCCGATCAGGAACGTGCCGACCTGCCGCACCTCGGACTCGGCCAGCAGCGGCCGCAGGATGTCGAGTGCGCCTTGCATCGCGCGCGCCGCGATCAGCATCTCCGGCACGAAGTAGTCGCCGCGCTCGAACCGCGCCCCGACCTCCTCCAGCGACGGGATCAGCGCGTCATAGAGCATCCGCTCGGGCTCGAGGCCGTCGTCGAGCCCCTCGCGGACACCCGTGGACACCGCTGGGGCGTTGCCGACGAGCGTCTCGTCGTAGAGCAGTTGCAGGATCTCCTCGTGCGTCATGCGGCGTGCTCTCCTTCCTCGCGGTGGCCGAGGCGGGCGCTGAGCGCGCGCGCCTCGTCGATCAGGACCGGCGCCAGCTCGGCGATCCGCGCCGGCGTCATGCGCAGCGTCGGCCCCGAGATCGAGAGCGCGGCGACGACGTCGCCGCGCGCCCCGCGCACCGGGGCGGCGATCGCGGCGAGACCGTGCTCGAGCTCGTCGATCGCCGCCGCCCATCCGCCGGTACGCACGGCTGCCAGCTCGGCGCGCAACCTGCTCGGGTCCGTGATCGTGGCGTCGGTGTAACGCTTGAGCTCGCCCGCCGGCAGCGGCGCGCGCCCGAACGCGATCAGCACCTTGCCGTTGGCCGTGCAGTGGTAGTCGACCGAGCGCCCGACCCACTGGCCGGCGCCGAGGAAGTGGCGGCTGTCGACCTGGGCGAGGTGCTCGACGCCGTGCGCCGCCGCGACCGCGAGGTTGATCGTCTCGCCGCTGGCCTGCGCGAGCGCATCGAGCGACGGGCGGGCGACCTCGACGACGTTGCGCTCGAGCATGCCGCGCTCGGCGACGCGCAGGATCGCCGGGCCGGGCCGCAGCCGCCCGCGGGGGCCGTCCTGCTCGATCAGGCCGCGGCGCTCGAGCGCGCTCAACAGGCGCGAGGCGGTGCTCTTCGGGATCCCCGCCGCCGACGCCAGCTCGGCGAGCGCAACGGGCCGCTCGCTCTCGAGCACGCGCACCAGCAGGTCGGCGCCGCGATCGACCGCGGCCGTCCCCTGCGTCGCACCGGCTGGAGCACCTTGAAACTCCTGTTCCACGGCGGATATATTACGGCCGCGAGCCGCGCCGTCAAGCCGGTGCAGCGGTCAAATTGCGCCAGCAGAGGAGGCCAGGTTGTTCGTCAACGAGATGCCCCGCTACGAGATCCTCGGCGAACAGGCGATGGACGTCGTGGACCGCGGCTGGCGGCGCCTGGTAAGCGAGATCGGGATCGAGTTCCTGCTACCCGAGGCGGTCACGCTGCTGGCGGGCGCCGGCCAGATCGTCGAGGACGACAACCGCGTCCGCTTTGATCCCGAGTTCATCCTCGAGCAGGTCGCCAAGGCGCCGCGCGAGTTCGAGCTGCAGGCGCGCAACCCGCAGCGCACCCTGCAGATCGGCGGCGACCGGATGGCGTTCGCGCCCGTCTACGGGTGCCCGTTCATCCGCGAGGGCGACGTTCGGCGCGACGCGAAGATGGCCGACTTCGAGAACCTCGTCCGCCTGTCGCAGGCATTCGACGAGCTCGACTCGCCCGGCGGCACGATCTGCGAGCCCGAGGACCGCCCGCTCGACTCGCGCCACCTGGACATGGTGCTCGCGCTGCAGACGCTGTCGGACAAGCCGTACATGGGCTCGGTCACATCGGGCCCGAACGCCACCGACACGATCAGGATGGGGGAGATCCTGTTCGGCGGGCGCGAGGCGATCGAGCGCGCGCCGGTCTCGATCTCGCTGATCAACGTCAACTCGCCGCTGCGCTACGACGACCGCATGCTGGCGGCGATGTTCGAGTACGTGCGCGCCGGCCAGGCGGTCGTGATCACGCCGTTTCTGCTGATGGGCGCGATGTCGCCGGTGTCGCTGCCGGCGACGCTGGTGCAGCAGATCGCCGAGGCGCTGGCGGGGATCGCGCTGTCGCAGCTGATCCGGCCCGGGGCGCCGGTCGTGTTCGGCTCGTTTCTGTCCAACACCGACATGCAGTCCGGCTCGCCGTCGTTCGGGACCCCCGAGTCGGGGGTCGGCGTGCTGTGCACGGGCCAGATCGCGCGGCGCTTCGGGCTGCCGTGGCGCGGCGGCGGCGCGCTGAACGCGTCGCAGACCGTCGACGCCCAGGCCGCGTACGAGTCGCTGATGACGTTGCTGCCGACGTTCCTCGCCGGCGCGAACTTCGTCATGCACTCGGCAGGCTGGCTCGAGGGCGGGCTGGTGTCCTGCTATGAGAAGTTCATCGTCGACATCGAGCTGCTGCGCGAGCTGCGCCACGAGTTCACGCCGGTCGTGATCGACGAGGCGTCGCTCGCGTTCGACGCCCACCTCGAGGTCGGGCCGGGCGGCCACTTCCTCGGCGCCGCGCACACGCTCGAGCGCTTCCGCGAGTGCTTCTACCGCCCGCTTCTGTCCTCGACCGAGAACTTCGACCGCTGGACCAAACGCGGCGCCCGCGACAGCACCGCGCGCGCCGGCGAGCTATGGCGCGCGACGCTCGAGCGCTACGAGCAGCCGCCGCTCGACGACGCGATCCGCGCCGAGCTCGACGAGTTCGTCAGCCGCCGCCGCGCCGAGCTCGGGGACTAGCCGCAGGTCGTTGCGTTTTCAGGGGGCACGACGCCGGTCGCTGGCGAGCCTCCTCCGCGATTTCGATGCGCCGTGATCGCACACGCAGACGGTGCTCGGCCCCGCCACAGCGCGCCCGTCGCGGACCTGCTCCTCTGGCGGCACGAGTTTCTTGGCGCCGTCGCCGCCTCACCTCATTTGCCCGGCAAGCGCGACCAGGCGCTGGGTTCGTGCAGCGCCGCCGAGATCATGACCCGCGTCTTCCCCCCAACGCGTTGCAGGTCGCGCGTCGATGTCGCCAGAGGTAGGCGTCGTGACTGCGAAGCGCGCCTGCGCGGCCGGTCCGGATCTTGCCCGGGCTTCAGCTACACCGCTCGGGGGCCGGCCGCGTCGATGATTCGCGCGGCGCGTTGCAACTCGTCGACTACGAAGCGGGCGAACGCCTCCCGCGTCATGCACTCATCGGGCTCATATGTCGGGTCCGACCTCTGCCATTTACGCGCTCGTGCCCTGCGATGCGGCCGCTCGCTTGCAACGCGGACGGCAAGTCAGGCGTGCCCGCCGAGCGTTGCCCTTGATGAGCGAGTTGTCGCCGACTTCGTGCTCCGGCGCCGGGGAGGATCGGAACGGCTGCTGCCGCAGGTCCGAACGGGGTGGTCAAGATTGGAGGTGTCAGATGGGCGTGAAACAGAGCCGCTGACACGTTCTCACGTTCTCACGTTCTCACGTTCAGCGAAGCCATCCCCGTGCCTACTGCTACTGGGATCGGCCTCGACACGTAGTCGCGTTTTAGTGGCGTCGTTGATCGCGCAAGCAGTCGTAGACACGTCGCGTACGCGGCGCGACCGGGGGTGGCCGGATGGTGCAGCGGACGCCATCGACGTGAGCGTCACGGCGCTGCGCTCGGTGCCGGGGCGCCCCACGCCGGAGGAAACCGTGGGTCCGCCGCCGAGCTCCGCCGATCCTCTACCCCCGCCGGCGGCGCCGAGCTCAAGAGCGATGGTTCGCAGGCCGCGCTGAGCTGCAAGGTGATTCCGGCGCGGGCTGCGGCGGGGAGCAGCCGCGGCGAGGGAGGGCCGGAGTCGATCGTTGATCGCGAGTAGGAACAGCGCGACCAGCGGGTTGGTTCGCCCTTGGGTCGGGACAGCCGGAAGCTACGACGTGGTCGTGGCTCATGGCGAATCGGCCACCGCCTGGCCGGCAACGCCGCGCGCCAGCGCTGGAATGCCGTCGCGCGCTCGATCGAGCCGTACGTCGCTCACCACCACCGCGACCGCGAACCGGCGCTCGAGCCGCCGCGATCCTCAGACCGTGCCGCGCGTGGCGCCTGGGGACGGACGCAGCGCGCGATCAGCGCCGCCGGGGTCGAACCGCGCCGCCCGCCGCGCGCGCGACGACGATCTCAAACGCCACCGCTGACCGTGCCGTTCAGTCGTCCTCTCAAGCCCGGACTGTCGCTCCTGTGCTGTGGGCTGTGGCCTCGACTGCGCAACTGATCCGTACACGCCCGTGGGATAAAAGCGCGCAAATAGAGAAAAGCTGAAAAGCTGGCGGCCGGCGGGGCGCACATGGAGACCGTTGATCGTACAACTAGCTCTGCGCGAACCACGATGTGAGATGCGCCGCAGATTGGAATGTCGCCAGTGGTTCATCCTGCAAGTTCGCTGTCACATGGGCCTGCGATAAGGGTTTTCTAGGATCGCCGGCGAAGTCCTCCCCGACAAGTTCGGCGAGGATGGAGGCTGGTGATGGCGGTCAAGGGCGTTGGCAGGCGAATCACGGTGATCGAGGAGGACCGCTCGGAGCTCGAGCGGATCGTGCGCGCGTCGAGTTCTGAGGTGCGGTTGGTCGAGCGGGCGCGGATTGTGCTGGCTGCGGCGCAGGGGATGACGGGCAAGGAGATCGCCGCTGCGGTGGGCTGCTCGTTGCCGACCGTGGTCAAGTGGCGGCGTCGTTACGCGTCTGCGGGGATCACGGGATTACGGGATGCGCCGCGTCCGGGGGCGCCGTTGACACACGGTCCTGAGGCGAGGGCGCTGTTGATCGCGAAGGCGTGTACGCGGCCTACGCCGACCCAGCAGGGGGCGCGGCGGGAGCGCTGGACCTATGAGGAGTTGGGTCGCGAGGTGGGGATGTCAAGTTCCCAAGCGCACCTGATCTTGTCGCGGGTGGCGATCAAGCCGCACCTGACTGACTACTGGATTATGAGTGAC
>JBEKRJ010000130.1:0-8966 GCA_049518835.1 Solirubrobacteraceae bacterium | reverse complement strand
CGATCGCCTCGAGCGGGAGCTGACGCTCGAGCCGCGCGACCTCGTGTACGTCCCCCCGCGCGAGACCCACGTGCTCGAGAACGTGTCCAATACCGAGCCGGCCGAATACGTCGTCGCGCGTGATTCGCCGCACGAGGACGCGGTGATCGTGCCTTGGGCCGACGAATAGCGCTGCGGCCGGGCCGTGTCGCCGCGGGGCGGGCCGGGGCGGGCCGGGCCGGGCCGGGCCGGCGCGCGTGCTTGGCCGGCGCCGGCTCGCGTGCTGGTCAGGACGCCCTCGCGCGCCGGTCAGGACGCCCTCCCGTGCCGGTCAGGGCGCCCTCGCCTGCCGGTCAGGACACCCTCGCCTGTCGGTCAGGACGCCCTCGCGCGCTTCGAGGCTGGAACAACGTTACAGCCGATCATTCGACTCTCTGGGGCGTAACGTTGTGGTCGCCTGCGAGCCACAACGTTACGTGCGCGGGCGCGACCTTGCTGCCACGTCACGTTTGGCGAGCACTCAGCAGCGCTGATCTTGCGCTTGACCGACGCGAACATCTCCGCGCCGAGTTCGACCATCCGCTTGCGCCGCCCGTGCACGCTCCCGCTCACGCAGATCAGCGACTCGGTGTCCGTGGTGATCCGCTTCGGCGACGGCGTGTGGTCGTCAGAGTTCGAACAGCCCTGAGCGAGCTCTTCGACCTAAAAGCAGTGCTAATCCAACGGCCCTCTAGAGCACGCGGTGGCTGCCGTCGTCGAGCACCAGCACCCCTCCCCCGCCAGCCGCCAGCAGCTCGGCGCCGGCGGCCGGGCCACTGAGGATCGCTGCCTTGCTGAGCGCCTCGGCCTGCGCCGCGGTTGGAGCCAGCGCGGTGGCCTGGACGACGCCGGTGAACGCGGGCCGGCCGGTCGCCGGGTCCAGCAGATGATGGGCGGGCCGGCCGCCGGCGTCCAGCCAGCTGCGCTTGCCGATCCCGCTGGTCGCGACGCCGCCGGCGGCGAGCTCGAACGTGTGCAGCGCGTCGCCCTCGAACGGGTTTGCGACGTGCACCTCGCGCGAGGCGCTCGCGCTGCCGCCGAGCCGCAGGTCGCCGGCGCAGTCGACCACGAACGCGGCGAACGGCTGCAGCGACCCCGCCAGCTCGTCGGCGAACACCCCCTTCGCGATCCCGCCGAGATCGAGCCCGAGCGAGGGCGGCCGGGTGACGCTCCCGGCCCGGCGGTCGCTTGAGACGTCGCGCCAGCCGGCCGGCTCGCGCGGGCGCGCCGGCGCGCGCGGTGGCGCCAGCGCCAGCGCTCGCTCGAGCTCCAATCCCGAGCGCTCGAAGTGCGTCGCGTACCCGGCCCGCTCGATCTCGCCGGCGAGCGTCGGGTCGACCAGCCCGCCCGTGGCACGCGCGGCGGCGATCGCCTGGGCGACGATCCGCCGCATCATCGCGCTGACCGGGACCGTCGGCCGGGGATCGGCGTTGAGCCGCGACAGCTCGCTGTCGGGCTCGAAGCGCGAGAACTGGTGATGCCACTCCAGTAGCCGCCGGCGCGCGAGCGCAACCGCGTGGGCGGCCTCGTCGGCATTCGCGTCGGCGACGATCACCGTGCAGTGCGAGCCGAAGCACGCGAACGTGTCGCGTGCTTCGATGAGTGTTGGGGCGGTCATGACGCGCGCGTGGTGACGGAGCTGGTGGTGCCGTTGCTCGACGACGATCCGCTCGCGGTCGAGCCGGTCGAGCCGGTCGTGGTCGTGGTCGTGCCGGTGCTGGTCTGATCGCTGGCGGCCGTGGCGTCGGTCGTCGACGTGCCGGTGCCAGGGGCCGCGACGGTCGTGGTCTTGGCGCTCAGCGCCGGATCGTGTCCGCTCGCGAGCGCGACCGCGATCATCAGCCAGGTCGCGACGAACAGCGCCACGGCGCCGGCGATCACGCGCCGGCGGATCATCCGCACACGGCTTGCGCGCGCCTGCCTGATCGCCTGGCCGCGCGCCCGGCCGTCATCTGCGTTGAGCTTGGTCATCGGGGTCCTCGTTTCGCTGTCGGTTTCGTTGCTGGGTGACGTCGACAGCGTCGCTGCAGCGCGTCGCAAGCGCGTGAGGGGCGACTAAGAACCCCGTAAGCGTTCGTGCGGTCAGGCGCCGCGATCTGCCGGAAATTCCACGACTTTCCCGATGTCTGCGGTCGTCTGCGGGCGCCTCTTGGTCGCCATCTGGTCGCCATCCTGCCCATACAGCTGTTCGAGGACGGCTCTGCGTTCGGCGCCGCGCCGGCGCGCGTCGAACTCGTGCGCGTAGGTCTTGAGCACGGTCTCGACCCGGTCGCCGAGCCGCTTCGCCACCTCGACGGGATCCCAGCCGAGCGCGATCAGCCGGCTGGCGTGCGTGTGCCGCAGGTCGTGGCCGACCGGCGTCGGCTCGTCTATCTCTGCCGCCTCGACGGCTCGGTGCCAGTCGCGGTTGAGCATCCTCTGGTCAAGCAGCGGGAACACGCGGTCGCCGTCGCCACCGAGCCGCAGTTGCGCGCTCAATCCGCGCGTGATCTCGATCGTCCGCTTGGACCGGCGTGTCTTCAGCGGTTGCAGCGATCCGTCCCGCGCCCGTTGTCGCTCGAACGTGAGACTGCCGTCGCCGACGTCGCGCATCCTCAGGCCGAGCGCCTCGGACTGTCTCGAGCCGGTCTCCGCAAGCGTGCGGAAGTAGAGCCGGCTGCGTTCGGCGCACGCGTCAAGGATTCTCGCGAGCTCGTCATCGGTGAGGACGCGATGCTCGCGTTGGTCGTCGGCCGGCCTTGGCAGCTTGACGCGTGGGAACGCGACGTGCACCCCGAGGTCGTCGGCGGCGAATGTGAACAGGATGTGCAGCGCCGCAATGTACGCCGCGATCGTGTTCGCCTTGAGGCCGTCCCGGCTCATGTCGGCGACGAACCGGCGCACGTCGGCGCGATCGATCGCCGTGATGCGCCTGCGGCCGAGGCTTCGCGAGATCCGGCGATGCGCGGTGCGGTACAGGCTGCGCGTGTTCGTGCGCAGCGTCGGCATCACCGCCTCCTCGTAGCGGCTGATGACGGCGTCGAGCGTCATCCGCGGGTTCGCGGGCTCTGGCTCGCGGAGCGCGCGTCGTGTCCCGAGCTGGCGACTGCGTCGGCGACCACGCGGTCGCCGCGATCGTCGCCGCAGCTACCCCGTGCCGAGGCGCGAGCAGGGACGGCTGTGCGCCGCGCTTGAGGGCTGGGCGCCCGAGCGCGCGGTCGCCAGAGCTGAGCGCCACCGCCGCGGGCCTGGACGACGCGTCGCATGACCAGGATGAGAGCAGCTCGCGCTCGCATGCCCTCCGGCCCGAGCGGGGCGACCAGTCTCGTTGCGACCTCTTCGGACATGGTGCCCGAAAATCCCTACGCACCTCGATCGCCTCGCTCGGCACGGACACGCGGAGCTGGTCGTCGCTCACAATCGTCACGGCGCTGCCCGGGACGCCGCCGAACGTGACGCTCGGCGTCCCGGTCCCGGTCGAGAAGCCGGATCCGAACACCATCACCGTCATCCCGCCGGATTCGTTGCCGCCGGGGTTCTCAACGCCGGCGACGTCGGGCGGCCCAGCCGCGCCGCTCGACGTCGCGGGGTACTCGATCGGTGATCTTCGTCGCGCTGCGCACGCTGTAGTCACGGACGGGAAGGTCGAGGCTTCCGACCTGCACGCCGGCTACGTCCGGAGTGGAGCCGAGTTCGAAGCCGCTGCCCGTGATCGTCACGGTTCCCCCGCCCGCCGGCAGCGCCGACGGCGTGAGGCTGGCGATGACGGGCGTGCCAGCTGCGCTCGCGGCGCACAGATTGGAGGCCAGCCCGGGCGCGCCGCCCGAGCCGGTCACCCTCGGCGACCCGAGGCCGGTCGCCATGTCGTAGCCGACCGTGGCGGGAAACAGCCCGCCGGCATCGCCGAAGTCGTCGTTGTTGCCGGCGGTGATGTCGTTGAAGGACGCCACATACTCGGCCGGGTTCGACGCGACCGCGTACAGCTTCGGCGCCACGAACCCGAGCCCGCCGGCTGCCTCGCACGCCTTCGTCGCGTTGATCTCCGCGAGCATCGCCGCCCACAGCGGCGTCGAAGATGAGGTCCCGCCGACCGTGACCCACCCTGTCCCGGCGAGTGGGGCGAACACGCTGCTGTAGATGATCGCGCCGATGTGCTGGTCAGCCTGGGCGGATACGTCCGGAAGCTCGCGGCACACCGCAGTGCCGCAGAAGGTCGTCGCGGTCGCGTGCTCGGCCGCCGACACGACCGACGGGTTATCGACCCCCGGGACGCGGCTGTCCGCCTGCCACGATGCAGCAGGCCAGAGGCCGAACACCGATGATGGTGATGGCGCCGACCGCGACGTTATTCGAAGCACTCCGCCGGGCGCGAGCGCCGCGGGACTCCGGCCGGCGCGTCCCGATCGGTTCCGGCCTCAATCTTGGCCCGCCAGTTGCGCAGGGGCCGCGCAGCGGAGTCGCTGCGATCCTAGCCGGACCGCAGCGCCAGTGGAGGGCGGCCTGTCAGAGGCGAGCGCAGCGAGCCGCGAGGCGGCGTCCTTGACAGGCGTGTAGCGGAGGCTATGGCTGCTCGCACGAGTCCCGGAAGACGTCCGGTGCTCCGATGTCGTCGGTGATCTCGTCGGACCATCTGATGTCGACGATGTGCTCGTGCCGAAACTTGACCCGGTCGCCGTATGTGAGGCGCGGCATGAAGAGCGGGTCGTTACGGAGCGTTCCGACGAGCTTCTTCTTGCCGACCCTCAATACGTCGACCCACATTCGCTCGCCCGGCCCGTGCTTCATGCCAAACACGAGCTTCACCCTGTCGCCCGGTTCGACGCAGAGCCTGGACTCGTCGTCCGGGATCTCGAATGACTCTGGATGT
Organism: Solirubrobacteraceae bacterium; assembly: GCA_049518835.1. GTDB lineage: Bacteria > Actinomycetota > Thermoleophilia > Solirubrobacterales > Solirubrobacteraceae > Palsa-465. The sequence goes on along the minus strand of JBEKRJ010000130.1, from coordinate 4,102 downwards.
TGGCGATTCCGTTCGACGCCGGAGTCTAGGTGCCAACGCCAGATGATCCGGCCGGTCGCAGCCCATTGGATACGGCCCCAGATGCCTTCAAAGAGCGCAACTTCGACCTGCTCGAGGACCCAAAACGGGCGCTCGATCCGCGGCACGGCATGAAGTTCGGCAAGCAGCTCGCGCCGGCGTCGATCGTCGCGCGGAAACGCAAGCACGAGCAGCCGGAGCAACGCACCCGGAGCAAAGCCGAAACCATTAGGGCGATGAGGAACGTCGGCCACGACACGATGTCCTGGAGCATCAGGCGGGCCTCTCTGCGAGCCGACCCAGTGGAGCGGCGGCGTATGCGTCCTTCAGGACGCGCGCAAGCTCGGTCTGTCCTTCGGCGGTCACCTGGTAGTAGCGGCGGGGCGGCCGCTTTTCCGAGATTTCCGCGCGGTCCTCCCATCCGTCCTCCAACCACCCGTAGTCGAGCAGTCGTTGAAGGATGGGGTAGAGCACGCCGGACCTGACCCCGGCTCGCCTCGATATGTCGTATCCCCAGTGCTGGCCGTTCGGATCCTCCATGAGAATCTCGACCACTTTGATCAGTGCGCGCGTTCGCCGCATGCTTCATATCCTACTTATGTAGGTTAACGAATTCAAGCACGAAAACCTCGGCCGGCGAGGATCAGCGCAGCCGCGCCGAGCGAGCTTCGCCCCGCGTCACACAGCCGGCCGCCGCCCGATACAGACTCGCAGCGCAAGCACCCGCCGATGTCGTCGCCCTGCGCGTCAACCATCGGCGTCCGCCACCGCTGCCGTCGCAAGACGGCCAGGCAGCCTGCATTCGCCTGTTGAGGTTCCTCGCGGACGTCCGTGAACTGCAACAAGCCGTCAGTACCACAAAGGGTTGGCATGGGCGCGGCAGCAGCGCCGGCGCAGAAAAGCCGGCTCCGGCATCGGTGGGCACCGATAGTCGATCCCCCAGCTCTCAGAGCCTTTAGCGGCGGCGGCCGCCGACACGGCGGCGTCCGGCACGCGAACGCGGCACGGCAGGCGAGGCGGGGCAGCCGGCGAACGATCGCGAGGTGTCAGAGAACCTGATCCGTCCTGAGTTAGGTCGCCATCTAAGCCGGACCGATCGCCATCTTGTAGCTGTTTGCAGGACTTTTACGGCGGCTACGTGCATCCTCGCCGAGCACGTTCTGCACGAGCGCGCGGCCGGCGCAACACCACGAACGCGAGCGCAGGAAAGAACGCCAGCAAGACGGCATACAGCAAGACGAGACCAGCCGCGTTCACGATCTCCGCGGTCGCTCTCTGCGTTGGCAACCACGTGAGGAATCGGCGCGGGCCACCGGCCTCGGCGCCGCACGCCACACCCACGCCAATGCCACACAATCGAGGCTGCCAGCGCTCTCACGAAATGCCTCGCACTCCACGCGGTCAGCGCCACGAATGAAAAGATGCATGCTGCCGTCGTGTACGCCTCGACTGCCATCGAACGGCAAGGTACCGCCGTCTACGGCGGCACGGCCGGTCCAACGAAGGCGAGGCGGCAGCGACGCCCGCCGCCGAGGTCGCGCGGCGCGGCGGAGCGCGCCGAGGAGCACCTCTCGCGGCTCGTCCGCGTCCATGCGCGAGAGCAGCTCGCGCCCGTCGCCGCCCTTGCTGCCGTTCTCGCGGTCGCGGGCCGCGTCTCGCTTGCCGCTGCCCCGTGCCTGGGGATCGCGAAGCGGAAGTACCCCACCTTGCGACTGAGGACAACTACCTACGCGGAGGGCCGTTAGATGCAGCATCCAGGCGCTCCGTCGCGTAGCCGGCGTGACCCGCGCGAAAGCGCAGCCGAGTCACACTCTGCTCGACATGTGGCCGGGGGCTGCTAACTGATCACACTCTCGGACTAGGTTGTAGCCGAACGGACTCAGTAGAGCCGCCGTTGGCGCGCAGACACTCGGGCATGGTGACGCCGGCCATGCCGCCAGCTCGCCACGGCCGGCGTCTGGTCGCCCCTGTGCATGCGCGCCGCGTATGTATATCGTCGAGCGCGGAGCGCCGGATGTCGGGATCGGATCTACCTGTCGGCAGCGAGCTACTCGGCTATCGGGTGGAGAAACTACTGAGCCGGGGTGGGATGGGCGTGGTGTACCTGGCCGAGGATTTGCGGCTGACGCGTAGGGTCGCGTGGAAGGTGATGGCGCCGTCGCTGGCGGCCGACGAGGGGTTCAGGGAGCGGTTTCTGGCCGAATCGAACCTGGCGGGCCTCGATCACCCGTGTGTGGTTCCGATCTGTGAGGCTGGCGAGGCGGACGGCCAGTTGTTTATCGCGATGCGCTTCGCCGCGGGCAGTGACCTGAAGGCGCTGCTGCGCGGTGGGCCGCTAACTGCGGAGCGGACCGTACGGCTGTGCGCCCAGGTCGCTGACGCGCTCGATCTTGCGCACGAGCGCGGACTGGTTCACCGCGACATCAAGCCGGCGAACGTTTTGCTTGACCGTCGCGATCACGTATATCTTGCGGATTTCGGGTTGACGAAGCGGGTCGGGGAGCCGCAGACGGTCGAGCCGGGCCTGTTCGGCACGGTCGGCTATATGGCGCCGGAGCAGATCCACGGCGAGGATCTGGATGGCCGCTCGGACGAGTATTCGCTTGGCTGTGTGTTGTATGAGTGTTTGGTGGGCGAGCGGCCGTTTGCGCGCTCGACGCATGCGGCGGTTCTAATCGCGCATCTCGGTGCGCCGCCGCCGGCGCCACCAGGCCTTGAGGTCGTGATGAAGACGGCGCTTGCTAAGAAGCCCGCGGAGCGCTATCCCACGTGCGCGGAGCTGGTAGTAGCGGCCGCGGAGGCGCTCGGGATCGGGAAGCGTGCACGGTCGGGGGGACTGCCGTTCGGGTTGGGTGTGGCGGTCTGTCCGTTCAAGGGCCTGGCGTGCTTTGATCGGGCCGACGCCGAGTACTTTTGCGGCCGCGAGCAAGTCGTCTCAGAAGTTGTGGCGCGTCTTGCCGCCTCGACGCTCGTGGGGCTCCTCGGTCCCTCGGGGATCGGTAAATCCTCGTTGTTGCGCGCCGGGGTGCTGCCGGCGTTGAGCGCGGGCGCGTTGCCTGCTACCGCCGGGGCGCGGCAGGTTCTGTTGCGACCCGGCGATCATCCGTGCGCGGAGCTGACACGCGTGCTCGGCGGCGAGGGACTGGACGCGGCGGTTGCGCGGCTCGCGCCGGGCGAGCGGATCGTGGTCGCGATCGATCAGCTCGAAGAGCTGTTCACTGCTTGCCAGCAGGAGCAGGAGCGCGCGTTCCTGGAGCAGCTCGCCGCGGCGGCGCGCGATCACGAGCGGCGAGCGCTGGTGCTCGGATCGCTGCGCGCCGACTTCTACGGCCGCCTGGTCGCATACCCAGATTTCGCGCCGCTCGTGAGCAGCAGTCACGTGCTGGTCGGGCCGATGGACCCTGACGAGGTCGCACGGGCAATCCAAGAGCCCGCGTCGCGCGCCGGACTTGAAGTCGAGCGGCAATTGGTTGAGGCACTCGTGTCCGACGTCGCCAGCGAGCCAGGGGGACTGCCGCTGCTCTCGACGATGCTGCTCGAACTGTGGCGCGCTCGCGACGGGCGCACGCTGCGCTTTGATAGCTATCGCACCAGCGGCGGGGTCCACGGTCGGTCGCCCGGCTCGCCGAACGCGCGCTTAGCGAGCTGAGCGAGAGCGAGCGAGCGAGCGAGCGAGCTGTAGCACGCAACATCATGCTGCGGCTGGTCAGCGACGACGGCGCGGCGCTGGTACGCCGTCGCGTGCCGCTCGCAGAGCTGCACCAAATCGACGGCGGCGACCGGGTGCTCGCAGCGCTGACCGACGCGCGCTTGGTGACCGCGAGCGACGGCGAGGTCGAGCTCTCGCACGAGGCGCTGCTACACGAGTGGCCGCGCTACCACGACTGGCTTGAGGAAGACAAGGTTGGAAGACGCGTGCACGCGCATCTCATCACAAGCGCCCGCGAGTGGAACGCGGGCGGGCGCGACCCCGGCGAGCTATACCACCGCGCGAGGCTCGCCGGCGCGCTGGACTGGGCCGCCCAACACGGCGATCTGATGAACGCCCTCGAGCGCGACTTCCTCCACGCCAGCCACCGCCGAG
>JBEKRJ010000129.1:0-9082 GCA_049518835.1 Solirubrobacteraceae bacterium | reverse complement strand
GGACGTGCGCCACAGGCGCGAGGTCGGTTGAGGACACCGCCCAGCAACGGTCGCCGCCCGGCGCCAGACGGCAGACGTTGGCGCCGGCCTTCATGCAAAAGCCGTGCGCGCACCGGCGGTCGTAGGGCAGGTCGTAGTAGTTGCAGCGGGTGTCTACGCACAGGTTGCCGCCGACGGTACCGGCGTTGCGGATCTGCGGGCTGGCCACAAGCGCCGCCGCTCTGACGAGCGCCGGATAGCGTCGAGCGATCTCGCTCGACGATGCCAGCTGGTGCAGTCGCACCCCCGCCCCGACGCAGACACCGCCGTTGACTTCCATCCCGCAGAGCTCGGAAACGCCGCGCAGCCCGATCAGCACCTTCGGCTCGAGCTGGCGGCGCTTCATCTTCGGGTACAGGTCGGTGCCGCCGCTGACCAGCTGCGCGCCGGGGTGCTCGGCCAGCAGCTGTGCGGCCTCGGCGACGGTGGACGCCCGAAGATAGGCGAACCGCGGCAACCGCATCACAGCGCCACCACCTCCTGGCCAGGCAGCTGCTCGGGAGGGTCGACCTTGATTGGCTCGCCGTAGTCGAACTCGGGCATCTGCGTCGGCCCGACGCGCGGCTCCTTGCGCTTGGCCTTCTGCTGCAGCGCCCGCACCACCTTGTCGGGCGATATCGGCACCTCGTCGATGCGGACCCCTACGGCGTCGTAGATCGCGTTCGCGACCGCGGGGATGACGGGCAGCAGCGGCCCCTGGCCAACTTCCTTGGCGCCGAACGGGCCTTCGGGATCGTCGGTCTCGACGAGGAATGTTTCGACCTCGGGCATCTCGAGGAACGTCGGGCTGCGGTACTCGAGCAGCGAGGGGTTCTTCAGGTATCCGCGGCGGAAAACCTGCTCCTCATAGAGTGCCTCGCCGATACCCATATATACGCCTCCTACAATCTGACCCTCGACCGAGGTGCGGTTCAGAGGCTTGCCGATGTCGTGGGCAATCCAGACGCGATCGACATCGACGATGCCCGTCCCCGGGTTGCACTCGAGCTCGACGATCGCGGCCGTGTAGCTATACGCCGGCGACGGACCGACGCCCGCGCCCTTGTAAGGCCCTGCGAGCTTAGGCGTCTTGTACGAGCCCGCGGTCACGAGCGGCGCCTCGAGCACCGACGCGACCCCGACCGCCGCGGGCCAATCCATCCCGACGTTCGGATTCTCGCCGTCGAAGATGCGGGCGTCGCGCGCGCGGAGCCTGTCGGCCGGCACCCCGAGGTCGGCTGAGACAGCGGCGAACAGCTTGTCGCGCATCCGCTGCGCAGCCTGCACGGCCGCGTTGCCAGCCATGAACGTGACGCGGCTCGAATAGCTGCCCAGATCGATCGGCGTCAGGTCTGTGTCGGCGGCGATCAGCGCGATGTCTCGCGGACGAAGGCCGAGCACCTCGGCCACGATCGTCACCAGCATGTGGTCCGAACCCTGGCCGATATCGATCGCCATCGAGTAGACCGTTACGCCACCGCCGCGATCGAGCTTGATGTGCACCTCGGACTGCGACATGTCGTTGAAGTAGATGGGCAGCCCCGCGCCGCACATGTACGCGCCGACAGCGAAGCCGACACCATGGCTGTGCGGAAGCTGTCCGTGCTTCTCGCGCCAGCCCGATGCCTCCTCGACCAGCTCGATGCACTCCCGCAGCCCGCAACTCGTGACGCGCATATGATTGATGCTTCGCGAGAACGGCTCGATCAGGTTGCGCAGGCGAAGGTCGATCGGGTCGATGCCGAGGTCGGTGGCGACCTTGTCGAGGTGGCACTCGAGTGCGAACCGAGGCTGCACCGTCCCGTGTCCGCGCTTGGGCCCGCACGCGGGCTTGTTGGTCAACACCCGCACAGCCTCGAACTTATAGGCCGGGACGTGATACGTGACCGGCTGCAGCGCGCCCGTGTAGTACGTCGAGGCGGGTCCATAGCTGCCGAAGGCGCCGCCGTCTAGCATCGTCCGGAATCCCATCGCCGTCAACGTCCCGTCCTTCTGAAAGCCGGTCTGAACCCGCATCAGCACCGGGTGCCGGCCACGGTGGGCGTAGAACACCTCCTCGCGCGTGAGCGTGAACTTCACCGGGCGCCCGGTGAGCATCGCCAGGCGGGCCGCGCAGAGCTCGTGCGAGAACGGATCGCTCTTGCCCCCGAAGCCGCCGCCGACCGGCTGCGCGACCACGCGGATCCGCTCCGGCGACAGCTCCAGCACCTTCGCGAGCGTGCGGTGGAGATAGTGGGGCACCTGCGTCGAGGACCAGATCGTCACGCGGCCGCGTGGCTCGGGCTCCCACTGAGCGACCGCCGCGTGCTCCTCCATCGGCAGGTGGGTGTTGCCCTCGAAGAAGAACAGGTCCTCGTAGGTGCGATCGGCCCGCTGAAACCCGCCGGCGACATCGCCGAACTCGAGCGTCCCGCGCCGGTTGACCTGGCGGCCGACACCGTCGCCGTCGATCAACGGCAGGTCCGGCCTCATCGCGTCCTCGATCGAGCTGACCGCAGCCAGCTCGTCGTACTCGACCTCGATCAGCCGCAGCGCGTGCTCGGCTGTCTCCTCGTCGATCGCGGCGACAGCAGCAACCGGCTCGCCGTGATAACGGACCTTCTCGAGCGCCAGCGCGTGCTCGTCCTGAGCCACCGGCATGATCCCGTAGCTGATTGGCAGGTCGCGCCCAGTGAGGATGCCGTGCACGCCGGGCAGCGCCGCTGCCCGCGTGACATCGACGCGCAGGATCCTCGCGTGTCGATGCGGGCTGCGCAGCAGCCTGCCGACGAGCATCCGCGGCGGGTGGATGTCGTCGGTGTAAACCGTCTGGCCCGTGGCCTTCGCGTGCGCGTCGATCTTCGGGTCGCTGCCGCCGACGACGGCCGTGCCGCGTGCCGGGCCTTGCTTGGATTCGGTGGTAACGGCCATCACGCGGCGCTCCGGATTCGTGTTGCTGCGAGCTCGACCGCATCGAGGATCGCGAGATAGCCGGTGCACCGGCAGAGGTTGCCAGCGAGCGCCGCGCGAATCTCGCTCCGTGTCGGCGCCGGATTGCGCTCGAGCAGAGCATGCGCCGACATCAGCATCCCGGGCGAGCAGTAGCCGCACTGCGAGGCGCCTGTCTCGGTGAAGGCCTGCTGGAGCGGATGGAGCTCGCCGCGGCGGGCGAGCCCCTCGATTGTGCGGATCTCGCAGCCCTGCATCTCGACCCCGAGCGCCAGGCACGAGAACTGCGGTAAGCCGTCGATCAGGACCGTGCAAAGGCCGCACTCGCCCTGCTCGCAGCCGTGCTTGGTTCCTGTTAGGCCCGCATCTTCACGCAGGATCTCAAGCAGCGTGTGGCTCGGCGCCACCGCCAGCTCGCACACCTCACCGTTTAGGTTCAGCTCGACCAGTTGCTTGCTCGTGGATGTGACCGCCATCTCTCCTCCGGGGCCGCTCGGAGCTGCAGCCGCCGTATCGCGCCGCGGCATCCATCATCGGTTCTGCCAGCTCATGAACACTCAGAGGCCGGATGGCAAGCCATGAGCACGATGCACATATGACAAAACATACACACTCGCAAACGAGCTGTATAGAGTGCGAGCAGGTGAACGCAGCGGAGTACCTGCTCGAGGTTGGAGAGCCCGGGAAAGTCGCGATCGAGTCCGCCGATGACTCGATCACGTATGAGCGGCTGCGCGACCGAGTCGCGCGTGCGGCAGGCGCCTGGCGCACGCTCGGCCTCGGCGAGGGCGACCGGGTGCTCGTGCTCGCGCCCGATTCGATCGGCTGGATCGTCGCCTACCTGGCAGCAATCTGGGCGGGCGGGGTCGCGGTCGGGCTCAACTCGCGCTTACTCGAGCGCGAGTTGTCGGTCATCATCGCCGAGAGCGGCGCCCGGCTCACGTACTGCACCCCCGACACGATCGAGCCATACGAACGGTGCCTCGCTGCGGCTGGCAGCGGCCCGACGCCGGTGACCGAGGTCGAATTTCAGCGCCTGATCGACCAGCAGGCTCCGTCGGCTGCCGCCGATCTGGACGCCGACGATGCCGCATTCTGGATCTATACGTCAGGCACGACCGGGGTGCCGAAGGCAGCCATCCACGCGCATCGATGCGTGTGGGCCGCGACCGATATTGCGGCGCAGGTGCTCGGGGCCGGCCGCGATGACCGCTTTTACTCCTCGTCGAAGCTGTTCTTCGCGTACGCCCATGCGAACAGCATGTGCGCCGGGTTGCGTAGCGGCGCAACGGTCATCCTGGACGGCGAGTGGGCCACGCCGGAGCGCGTCGTCGAGATCGTGGCGCGGCATCAGCCCACCGTGGCCTTCATCGTGCCGACGCTCTACCTCAAGCTGCTCCAGGGCGGGTTGGCGGCGCAGTTGCGAAGCGTGCGCCACTTCGTCTCGGCGGGCGAGAAGCTGCCGGGGACGATCCGCACAGCGTGGTTGGAGGCGACCGGGCGCGGCATCGTCGACGGTTACGGGACCAGCGAGACGAACTTTCTGATGCTCTACGACCCCGACGGGAGCGGCGTCCTGCGACCCTCGCCACGCGTCGAGGTTTGGTGGCGCGAACAACCGGGAGCGGAGCCGAGTCGGGTCTGGATCCGGCACACGTCCGCCGCGACCGGCTATTGGCAGCGAGCGGACGCGACGGCTGACTCCTTCCAGGCGGGCGGCTTCTCGCCCGGCGACTTGTTCCTCGATGCAGGCGGCGGGCGGTTCGAGATCCGCGGCAGGCAAGACGATCTGTTAAAGATCGCTGGCCAGTGGGTCAGCGTCGCTGACGTCGACGCCGCCCTGACGGCAGGCTCCGGCGAGTTCTTCGTCGAGCTCGGAACGGTGCCGTTCCGAACCCGAGAGGGCCTCAACGCCATCGCCGTCTTTGCGGTCCCGAAGGAGGGCCCCCGCGACCGCGCTGCGGCCGCCCTCGATGCGGCGATGCAAACGCTGCCCAAGCACCGGCGGCCGCGCGAGACGCACTTCGTCGACGCCCTGCCTCGAACGCCAACCGGCAAGTTGCAGCGCAACAAGCTGGCCGAGCTTCGAACCGCGACGACCGATCAGCCGCTCGTCGATGCCTAACTCCTGAGAGCGGCTCAACCGTCGAAGCAGCGATCAAAGAGTCGCGATCATCAGCTCGGGCCCGGCCAGCTTCTACAGCTTGCTCACAGTCGAGCAGGCAGCTATACCCCGAGCGATGTCGTCGACACCGCCCGGGTCAGCGTCAGTCATCGACGCCCCATCACTTGTCGGAGCAGCCAGGTGCCTTCGTTCGAGGTGGGCGCTCCCTCCTCGCCAAAGAGAGAGTGTGGAGCGACAGGTACCGCGCTGCACACGAAGCAGGTCTCGAGCGGTGCTCACTCACTCCGGTTCGCCACGAGCAGGGAACCCCCGCTTCCGGCAGGGCGAGCCACCGCGCCTACACGCGCGCCGCCGTCGCTGGCACGCGATAGCAGCAGCGACCCGGACCCGTCTCGGCTGATCAACGGCGGAACCGCGAGCTGCTAGTGGGGGTCCAACACGGCGACGGAGCCGTTGCATGGGTGGCGCCGACGGGCGCGGCGGCTTACCCTCGCCCGTTGCTCACGGTGCTCTTCTCGCGGGCCGACCGGCGCATTGCGAACATGATGCTCTCGCGCGCCCGGCGGCGCTGGCCGCTGCTCCGCCTGGTGCCACGGACGCGCGCCCGCCAGTTGCTTCTGCCTACCGCCACACTTGCGCGTCAAGACCTGGCCCGTGTCGTCGTGCTCGGCGCGATACTCGCCGAAGCGGCGCTCCTACTGATCCCGGGTGTGATGCTCCAGGCTGAGCCGGATCGACTGCGCGTCGAGTCGTGAACCGGCGCCTTCGTGCGCGCCTAATGGGAGGTGTGAGTCCCGGCGGTCCATCGCGCGTGCTTCTGGGCGAACGCGATCGTCGGCCGCGTTGTCGATCGGGCCCGACCCTCACGATCGCAACGTCACCATTGCGATGGCCAGCCCTGCGCCGCCGAGGACACGGATGCGATCGTGCGGCGCACGAGGCCGGCGCCCTGTCCTGGGCGATCGCGGGGAGCGTCGCGGCTGAGCGCGGCGCTTGCAGATCAGCGTCTGATTCGATCTTCAGCTAGCACCCGGCGAGCTCTTGCAAGCCGTTGAAAAGAAGAGCACCACGGCGGATCAAGGGCGAAAGCCCGGGACGCCAGCGCTGCTCTCCATTGAAGAGTCTGCGCCGGCGGCTGGCACTCATCTGGGCGCAGCGATCACGCCGATGACGCGGGAGGACGCTACAGGCGACGGAGAGACGCGCGCATAGTGAGACACGGTCTCCGACCGGGACTTCCTGCCTGGCTTGGCAGCGTGTCACTTCGGCTGGCGACCGGCAGTCCCGTTCGGCGCGCATTGCGGACCTGTCTGGATGTCGACAACCTGCTCGGGCCCGGTGAACGAGTCGCTGCGGGCGCTCGACTCAGGGCTCGTGACGGTTGACCGTCGTGATGCGGTCGATCGACTTGTCAAACGACAGCACAGCACCCACGCCCGTGGCCTCGGCCTGCGCAGCAAGGTAGGCCTCGGCAAAGTCGAGTCGGTCGACCTCGTACACCTCGAGCGCGCGGAGCAACGTTCGGCTGTCGATCGTCTTGATCGCCGGCAACGCGATCGCCGCGCGCATCAGCTCGGCGACTCGTTCACGCTCCACCTCATAGAACGACTCGAGGACGTAGACGCATTCCGCGACGATGAGATCGGCGAGCAGCAGCTCGTCGGCGGTAGCCAGCGCGGCGGTAGCTCGAGCCGCCAACTCCGGCGGGTCGCCGGTCAGATGGCGGATCAGGACGTTCGTGTCCAGGAAGGCGCTCAGTGCCGTCCCGCGCGGTCCGCTCGGGTCCGGCTCAGTACCTCATCCCACGGGGTGCTGCGCTTGCCGGCGGGGACCGGCACGCTGCCCGCGAGCTCGAGCAAGCTGGGCGTCTTGGCAATTACTGCGCGCGTCCGGTCGACGCGAAATAGCAGCTCGTCCCCGTCATGAAGCTCCAGCGCATCTCGCACGCTCTTGGGGATCGTCACCTGTCCCTTGGAGGTGATCCGTGCGCTCGCATCCATCGCGTGTCTCCTTACATCTATCAGAATGTAAGGATAGCATAGGCTACTGCTGAGGCGGCCTGCCACCGGAGATCGCTTCGACGGAATTCGATCGCGGCAGGAAGCCCGCCCGCCAGCGTGATCGCCTGGCGCCGAATCCGACCGCGCTCCGCGGGTGTCCGGGCGTATCGCTTGGCTTCGCTTGCAACGGGAGCGTGACGACCGGTTCGGCGACTGCGGTGCTCTGCGCATCGGCCCTCGGGGCGCAGGTTTCGGCGGAGGCCGACTCTGGGGCGGATATAGCGTCGCGGTCAACGCCAGGCCCCGCGTCCTGCGTCGAGCGCGGCCGGCGCCTGCAACCGCCCGTCGGAAGCGCGGCACACAAGAGCATAAGTCGGCGGTCGCCCAACCGGCGCGCTGGATCCCGCTGGGTCCGCAAGTCCGCTCAACCCGCCGGGCAAGCTGGCCGCCACGCGGACTTGTGCTTCCTGACCCCGGCGCAGGACCATTCTTGGAGCGCGTTCACGAGCCGCAGTGTGGACTGCGGCGGGCCGCCCGGGAAGAACGGGACGATCGCGTCGCTGGCGCACTCGGCGCGCCCTGCCGCTTCTCATGGAGCGTGAGTGTTGAGCTTACGCAGACCTGGGATGCCGTGCTCCTAGGTCGGCTGGCCTACGCTGCGAGACCCTCGTTGAACTTCTCGATGAACGCATCAGCGCCTCGGGATCCGTCAGGTCGACGCCGGCCGCCCGTGCAGCGACAGCGAATGTCTTGGCCGGGCCCCGACCTCGGGATCGTTGACCGCTTCAAGCATCACGTCCCGGAGCCGCTCAACCGCTCGGACCGCCTCGCTGAGGGGCTCCGAGGGTATGCCACGGACGCGGCCGGCGTAGCGCACCCAGTCGGGCAACACCTCGGTCAGACGCTCAAAGAACATCGGCTCACGTGTGACCTTGCGCGGCACCCAGCTGGTCATGAAGATTTCGACGACTACAACGCTCCAGCGCAGCGGCCCGCCGTGGTTGTAATCCGCGCCAAACCAGATCGCTGTCTCGATGACGTCCTCGGCGTCGTGATCGCCGTGCCATTGTTCCCCTTCGGGTGAAGCGAGGAACTCGGCGAGCAATCGCTCACGCTCCTCGACCGACATCTCCTCGTCGTCCTCGGGCAAATCGAGGCCGTCAGGCAGCTGCCTGACCCGGCCGTCGATCAGCCCGCGCAGCGCACGGACGTCATCATCGACCGGCGGGTCATAGGTGTGATCGAGCATGTACAGCGCCGCCTCGATCCGCGCTCTGGCTTCGGCCGGATCGAGCTTCCTGAGCGCCAAGCCCACGCCATCGTGCGCTCGGGAGCTCAGGTTGCTTCGCACCTCGTCCAGCGGGCCGGCCAGGAACGCGTCCTTGACCAGTCCGCCGAGGTTGTGGTCGATGTAGATCCCGAGCGTGTGTCGCTTGCCGCCTGGCGGGGCGAACTCGACGAACACGCTGACCCCATCGTCGAACGCCTCCTCGTACATCAGTTCGGCAGCCATAAGCTCGGAACGGCCCACCTGACCCGCCCACGACGGCTCGGGCACGCCGCGACCGGCAAGCCGGTCGGCCGCCGCGCGTGCCTTCCGCGCGTGTGATTGGATCCCGACCGCGCTCAACGCTCGCAGCGTCAGCAGCGACTTGGGCGAGCCCTTGCGCTCGAGCGCCCGGATGAACGCGGGGAGGAACACCGCCTCTGCATCGCCGTCGATTAGCTGACGGCCCGTCCACATCGAGATCAGCTCCGACGCCCAGCATTCCGCTTCCAGCGCGTCCTCGAGCTCCCCGGCGCTCCGGAGCACAGTCGGTATCAGCCCGTCCATCATCCGGGCCAGCTCTCGGCTCAGGGAGGCATCGCCGCCGTGGCCGCCCCGAGATGCCTGACGCCCCGCTCGTTGATCCTGCTGTCCACGCCGCTTCTCACTCATGGCACCCAACAGTAGACCCGCCCCCGGCCGGAACTGGCTCAGCTTCCAGCAGCCTCCGCGAAAAACGCGTCA
>JBEKRJ010000128.1:0-9108 GCA_049518835.1 Solirubrobacteraceae bacterium | reverse complement strand
CTGCGCCGGCTTTAGGAGGGGGCTCTGCCTCGAGGCCCGAATGCCGGCGGCGCAGTGTATCGCCGGGGACCCGGCCCGCACCGGCGATACAGTGCGCCACCCGTCAGCGGCGCGCGGGGTAGAGCCCGCCGATCCCACGGCTACCATCAACGGTGTGCAGCCAGACCGCGACGGACGCCTCCAACCCGCTCCCGCGACCCCCGGTCAGCGGCGCGCGCGCGAGCGTGCGTACCTGATCGCGGCGCTTTCTGACCGCGACGAGCCCGAGCTCGCCGAGCTGCGCGAGTTGCTGCGGACGGCCGGGGTGGCCGGCGTCGGCGAGCTCGTCCAGCGGCGCGAGCAGCCGCACCCCAACACGTATCTCGGTCCCGGCAAGCTCGCCGAGCTCAAGGCGGACCTCGAGCGGGCCGACGCGAACCTGGTCGCCTGCGACGACGAGCTGTCGCCGCGCCAGGAGCGAAACCTCGAGTCCGAGCTCGGCGTGCCGGTGATCGACCGCACCGCGATCATCCTCGACATCTTCGCCGCGCACGCGCACACCGCCGAGGGCAAGCTGCAGGTCGAGCTCGCCCAGCTCGAGTACAACCTCGCGCGGATGCGCGGCCTGTGGTCGCACCTGGAGCGCCTCGGCGGCGGGATCGGGACCCGCGGACCGGGCGAGACCCAGATCGAGACCGACCGCCGCCTCGCGCGCGACCGGATCGCGGCGCTGAAGCGCAGGCTGGCGCGCGTGCGCTCGAGCCGCGCGGTGATGCGCGCCGAGCGCGAGCGGGCGCACCTGCCGGCGGTCGCGCTCGCGGGCTACACCAACGCCGGCAAGTCGACGCTGCTCAACGCGCTCACGGGCGCGACCGTCGGCGTCGGCGATCGCCTGTTTCACACGCTCGATCCGACCACGCGGGTGCTGCGCGCCGGCGGCCGGGACTACCTGCTGACCGACACCGTCGGCTTCATCCGCAAGCTGCCCCATCAGCTCGTCGACGCGTTCGGCGCGACGCTCGAGGAGACGCGCCTCGCCGACCTGATCCTGCACGTCGTCGACGCCTCGGTCAGCGAGGACGAGCTGCTGGAGATGACCGCCGCGGTCGAGGACGTGCTGACCGAGATCGGCGCCGTCGACGCCCCGCGCGTGCTCGTGCTCGGCAAGGCCGACCTCGTCGACGAGGACCGTCGCGACGAGCTGTTGCGCCGCCACCCGGGCGCAGTGCTCGTCAGCGCGCAGACCGGCGAGGGGATCCCGGAGCTGGTCGCGCGGATCGAGGACGAGTTCATCCGGACGCTGCGCGAGGTGCGGCTGCTGATCCCCTACGACGCGGGCGGGCGGCTCGCGGAGCTGCACGAGCTGGCCGGTGACCTCGAACGCGAGGAGACCGCCGACGGCGTGCGCGTCGTCGCGCGCCTGCCGGCGGCAGTCGCGGCGCGCTACGAGCCGTTTGCGCTGAGCGGCAACTGATGACGCTGCGGGTCGCGCGGCTGGATCCGCGCGCACGCGTGCCGGCGCGCGCCTACGAGCACGATGCCGGCCTCGACCTGCATGCGCTGGAGGCGGCGGTGCTCGGCCCGGGGGAGCGCGCGGCGCTGCGCACCGGGATCGCGGTCGAGATCCCGGCCGGCCACGCGGGCCTCGTGCTGCCGCGCTCGGGACTGGCCGCGCGCCATGGGATCGCGCTCGTCAACGCCCCGGGCCTGATCGACGCCGGCTATCGCGGCGAGCTGCGCGTGCTGCTGCTCAACACCGACCGCGCGCACGAGTTCGCGATCGAGGCCGGCGACCGGATCGCCCAGCTGGTGCTGATCGCAGTGGCGCACGAGCCGGTGGTCGAGGTCGATGCGCTGACGGTGTCCGAGCGCGGCGCGGGCGGCTTTGGCTCGAGCGGCCGCTGAACGCTACGGCGTGAGCGGCGTGAGCAGGCCGTGGGTCTGCAAGAACGCGCTTGCGACCGCCACCGGGCTCTGGCCGGCGACGTCGACGAGTTCGTTGAGCTGGCGCATCACGCCGGTGCTCAGCAGCGCGCTGACGCGGTTCACGGTCGCGGCGAACGCGGGGCCCTCCTCGTCGAGCGCCCTGGTCGAGACGACCGGCACGACGTTGCCCCAGCCGAACACGTTCTTGGGGTCGCTGAGCAGCGTGTAGTCGCCGGTCGCCAGCTGCCCGTCGGTCGTGTCGACGTCGGCGGCCTGGATCGAGCCCTGGTCCAGCAGCTGGTACTGCTGGCCGACGGCGAGCGCCGTGAACGCCGCCGGCGCGAACCCGTAGGTTTGCTCGAGCGCCGGCAGCAGCGCGCCGGCGCCTTGCTGGAACTGCAGCGGACCGCCCAGCGTCAGCGACTTCGCGACCCGGCGCAGGTCGTGGATCGACCGCAGGTGGTTCTGCGCGGCGTACGCGACCGTGACCGCGATCGCGCCGGTGTCGCCGAACGGGGTCGGGTCAAGCAGCACGAAGCCGTGGTCAAGCGCATAGTGCTGGCCGGCCTCGTAGGCCGCGGCGACGCTGCGGTAGCCGCGCGCGTCGCCGGCGACGTCGGCGTTCCACGTCTGCAGGTACTCGGGATACATCGCCAGCCGGCCGGTCGCCAGCGCCTGGACGGTGACCGCCGTCGCGCCGATGTTGCGGTCGATCGTGACGCTGAATCCCTGCGCCTGCAGCGCCTGCAGGTATAGCTGGCCGAGCACGAACTGCTCGTTGAAGTTCTTGTCACCGATCACGACCGCCGGCTTGCCACTCCCCGCTAGCGATGTCGTGCTGCTGCTGCTGGTGGTCGTGCTCGTCGTGGCGGTGGTGGTGGTGGCGGTGGTGGCGGTCGTGCTCGACGGGGTGACGGTCGCGCCGGCAGGGGTCCCCGTGGCGTGGTCTCCGAACCCGCAGCCGGCGAGCACGAGCATCGCGACGCACGCCGCAACGGGCGCAAGCAGGCGGTGGACGCGGGCGCTGCGGTACACGGACTCGGTCAGGCTCGGTGGCGGGGGTGAAGGCATCGAAGTTACACACCGGCGGCGCGACGCGCGTCAGCGTGGGCGGCAGCCTCGAGCTCGTCGTCCAGAGGCGCGAGCGCCACCCCGTCGGCGAGCGCGGTCGCGATCAGCCAGTCGGCGAACCACGCGTTCTTGGGCAGCAGCGGACCGTGCAGGTAAGTGCCGATCACATTGCGTTCGCGGACCCCCTCGTAGCCGTCCGCGCCGTTGTTGCCGTGCCCGCGCAGCACCCGCCCGAGCGCCCGCGCGCCGGGCCCCAGATGCGTGCGCCCGCCGTGGTTCTCAAATCCGGCGAGCACGCGCGCCACGCCGCGATCGAGCTCGACCTCGATCGCGGCGTTGCCGATCAGCCTCGGGCCCTCGGCGCGGACCGTGCGCAGGTCGACCAGGCCGACGCCCGGCAGCGTTTCGTCGCCCAGCTGGTATGAGTGCCCGAGCAGCTGGTAGCCGCCGCAGACGGCGAGGATCACCCCGCCGCGGCGCGCGACCGCGTGCAGCGCATCGCGCTTGACCTCGGCGAGATCGAGCGCGCACAGCCGCTGGTCGCGGTCCTGCCCGCCGCCGATGTAGTAGAGCTGTGCGGCGTCGGGATCGAGCTCGTCGCCGAGGTGGCTGGCGGCGAGCGTGAAGCCGATCCCGCGCCAGTGACAGCGGCGCTCGAGCATCAGCAGGTTGCCGCGGTCGGCGTAGATGTTCATCAGCTCTGGGTACAGCGCGCACACCCGCAGCTCGCGGTCAGGCACGCAGCATCACGACCTCGCTGCCGGCGTACTCGCGCGTCTCGGACACGCTCCTGCGCCCTGCCGGCGCAAGCCCCGCCGCGGCCGCCTCGCGTTGCAGGCCGGCGGGCGTCACCCGGTCCAGTCGGATGCGGTCGTCCTGGACCGAGCGGCGGCCTTCGCTGGTGACGGTCTCACGGCGGCGCTCGAGCACGAACCCGTCACGGTCGGCGCGGATCGCCGTCGGCTGACTGCTGTACACGACCCCGTCGCGCTCTCACATGTCCGGCAGCGGCGCCAGCCAGTCGCCGGCGCTGTCGTAGGTCTCGAGCTGCTCGGCGAGCGCGACCGCCACCAGGCCGCCCGGCGCCAACTGCGCGCGCACGCAGCGCAGCAGCCCGGCCCGCCCCGCCGGCCCGCCGAGCAGCTGGATCGTCTGCATCGGCACCACGCAGAGCGCAAAGCGCTGCTCGAGCCGGAAGTCGCGCGCGTCGGCGATCACCGCCCGCACCGGCAGCCCCGCGGCGCGGCGCTGCAGCTCGGCGAGCAGCTCGCGGTCGCGGTCAAGCGCGGTGACGCTGTGCCCGCGGCGGGCGAGATCGAGCGCGACGCGCCCGGTCCCGGCCCCGACGTCGAGCACCGGGTCGCCCTCGCGGTCTGCCAGCTCGCGCCACAGCGGCAGGTCCTCGGCGTAGCCGCCGCACTCGAGGTCGTGCCAGATCACGTTCACGCGGCCCGCCTGTCGCGCTCCCAGAAACGACCGACGTGCCCGCGCGCGGCCAGCTCGCCGCGCAGCTCCAGCAGCGCGGTGTAGGTCGGCAGCGCGAACAGGCGCCCGCCGGTGGCGGTGGTGGCGAGCGCGTCGTCGAGCGCCTCGGGCAGGCTGGGATGGACGTGGACCCGCGTCACCGGCACGCCCGCGTACTTGAGCCGCAGCGCGAGCTCGGCGGCGCGCGTGCCGGCGCACGTCACGCGGCGCACGCGGGGCGCGAGCAGCTCGAAATCGGCGTCCCACACCCACGACACGTCCCGGCCGTCGGCCGTGCGGTCGTTGAGGATCGCGAGCAGATCGAGGTCGGTGCGCTCGAGCGCGAGCGTGCGCAGCAGCTCGTTCGCGCCGGCCGGGTTCTTCATCAGCAGGATCGAGAGCTCGAGCTCGCCGATCCGGACGGTCTCGGCGCGCCCGAACGCGGCCGCGACCGTCTGCAGGCCCTCGACGACCGTGCTCAGCGGGACCTCGAGCGCCAGGCACAGGGCGGCTGCGGCGAGCGCGTTGTAGACGTTGTAGAGCCCCGGCAGCGGCAGCGCCACCGCGGCCGCGCCGGCGGGGGTGCGCAGCACGAAGCTCGCGCTGCGGGTGCCGTCGAGCGTGATCTGCTCCGCGGCGATCGCCGGGACCGGGCGCTGCTGGGCGCAGGCGGGGCAGCGGTAGCGCCCGAGATGCCCGAGATACACGGCCTCGTAGGCGTACGCGGCGCCGCAGCGGCGGCAGTGCTTGGAGTCGGAGGCGTGCTGGAGCTCGGGCAACGCCACCGAGTCGTCCTCGATCCCGAAGTAGCAGACCGCGGCGGCCACGTCGCGCCCGAGGTCGGCGATCAGCGGGTCGTCGGCGTTGAGCACCAGCTTGGTGGCAGCCGGCAGCGTGCGGGCGACCGCGGCCCAGCGGTCCGCGATCGTCTCGAGCTCGCCGTAGCGGTCGAGCTGGTCGCGAAACAGGTTGCACAGCAGCGCGGCGCCGGGGCGCAGCTCGCCGACGATCTGGTCGAGCCAGAACTCGTCGAGCTCGAACAGCCCCAGCTCGCCGGCGATCCCGCCACCGGGTCGCGCGGCCGCGAGCAGCGTCGAGGCGACGCCGCCGGCCATGTTCGCCCCCGCGCGGTTGTGGACCAGCGAGATGCCCGCGCGCTCGAGCACGGCGGCCGTCATCGCAGCCGTCGTCGTCTTGCCGTTGGTCGCCGAGATCACCACGCAGCCGCGTCGCAGGCGCCCCGCGAGCGTGCCGATCGCGCGCCGGTCCAGGCGCATCAGCACCTTGCCCGGCAGGCTGGTGCCGCCGCCGCGCCGGGCCCGCCGGGCGAGCTCGCCGACCGCGCGGGCGGCGAGGATCTTCGCGCCGAGCGCCGGCTGGTATCGCGGGTACCGCCGATGTCGCCGATGTCGCCGATGTCGCGGGGGTCGCGGGGGTCGCCGCTCGGCGGTCACGAGGACGGCACCAGCACGCGCACGGCGCTCGGTTGCGCTTCGACGGTCACGGGCAGCTCGCCGATCGGGTCGCCGTCGGCGAACATCACGATCGGCCGGTCGGCGGTCACGTGCAGCTTGCGCGCACGGGCCACCTTCACTTCGGGCTGGCGCACGTGCGTGCCGCTGAAGACCGTCGGCAGCAGGCGCAGGAAGTGGCGCTTGGGCATCTCGGCGATCATCACGACGTCGAGCAGGCCGTCGTCCATCGATGCGTCGGGAGCGAGGTGCATGCCGCCTCCGTAAGCGCTCGAGTTGGCGGCGGCGACGGTGAAGCCGGTGAACGTGTGCGGCGGGCGCTCGTCGAGCGTGACCGTGAACGTCGCGGGGCTGTAGCCCGCGAGCGCGCGCAGCGCCCCGTACGCGTACACGAGCTTGCCCCGGATCAGCCTCGTCTCGTTCGCGATCCGGTTGGCCTCGGAGTCAAAGCCGCAGCTGGCAATGCCGATGAAGGTGGCGTCCGCGGCGCGCCCAAGGTCGAGCACCCGGACGGCTCCCGAGGCGAGCACCGAGCACGCCGCGCGGGGCTCGAGCGGGATCCCGAGCGCGCGGGCGAAGTCGTTGCCGCGTCCTCCGGGCAGCACGCCGAGCGTCCCCGGCGTGTGCGCCACCGCGCTCGCGACCGCGGCGATCAGGCCGTCGCCGCCCATCGCGACCGCGATCTCGCCGGCGGCGATCGCCTCGGTCGCGAGCTCGCGCGCGTGCTCGAGGCTGCGCGTCGGCAGCACGCGGTGCTCGAGCCCGAGGTCCAGCAGCTTCTGCACGACGCCGGGGAGCGCCCGGCCGGCCCGCCCGCCGCCGGCCGACGGGTTGACGATCAGCGCCAGCGTCACGGCGCCAGCAGCAGCGAGTGCAGGTCGTCGGCGATCGCGATTGGCGCCGGGTCGCTGGCGGCCTGCGCCTGCTCGCGGGTGGTCACGCCGCTGAGCACGATCGCGGCCTCGAGTCCGACCGCTGCGGCGCCCGCCAGGTCCGAGTCCAGGCGGTCGCCGACGACCAGGCTGCGCCCGGGGCCGAGCCGATCCAATGCGACCCGGAACATGTCGGGCGCCGGCTTGCCGACGATCCGGGCGGTGCGCTCGGTCGCGAACTCGAGCGCGGCGACGATCGCGCCGGTCGCCGGCCACTCGCCGTCGTCGGTCGGGAAGGTCCGGTCGCGGCCGGCGGCGATCATCTCGGCCCCGGCCAGGACTGCCTGCGTGGCGTCGCGCAGCTCGCGGAAGTGCAGCTCGTCGTGGCTGGCGATCACGACCACGTCGGCCTGGGTGGGGCGGCCGGTGCCGTTGAGGATCCGCTGGCCCGAATCGGCGACGTGGCGGAAGATCGCCGGCGAGCCGATCACGTAGGCGGCGCCGCGGGCGCCATGCTCGGCGAGCACGTACTGGATCGCGGCGCCGGCCGTCACGACCTCCTCGAGCGATGCGCGCATCCCCAGCGACCACAGCTTGCGCACGTACTCCTCGGGCGAGCGGCGCGCGTCGTTGGTGAGGAACATCACGTGCTTGCCCGCGGCGCGCAGCGCGGCGATCGCCTCGGGGGCGCCGGGCACGCATGCGTCGCCGACGTAGACGCAGCCGTCGAGGTCGAGCAGCACGTGGTCATAACGGGCAAGCAGGGGCGCGAGCGGCATCGGCGTGCGGATTATCGCGGCGCGGGTGTGCTTTCCTCCCTCACCGTGCGTCGTGTGCTGCCGATCATCGCCCTCGCGCTGGCGCTCGCCGGCTGCGGCGCCGGCTCCTCGCGGTCGTCCACGAGCTCCTCAAGCACCGCGGCCGCGGCCACCGGCTCGGCGTCGACGGCCGCCTCCGGCGGGTGCCGGAAGGTCGCGGTCCCGGCTCCCAAGCCCTCGCCACATCTGTCGGCGCCGACCACGCGGCTGAACCCTGATCGCACGTACACGGTCGCGATCGCGACCAACTGCGGCACGTTCGCGTTCACGCTCGACGTCAAGCAGTCGCCCAAGACCTCAGCCTCCTTCGATGCGCTCGTCAAGCGGGGGTTCTTCGACGGGGTCACCTTTCACCGCGTCGCGGCCGGGTTCGTGATCCAGGGCGGCGACCCGACCGGCACCGGCGCCGGCGGCCCCGGCTACACCGTCGTCGAGCCGCCGCCGAAGAACCTCCAGTACGTCCGCGGCGACGTCGCGATGGCCAAGACGCAGGCCCAGCCCGCCGGCGCCTCCGGCAGCCAGTTCTTCATCGTCACCGCCGCCAACGCCACCCAGTCGGCCGGTTTGACGCCCGACTACGCGCTGCTCGGGAAGGTCGTGAGCGGGCTGAGCGTGGTCAAGGCGATCGGGGCGCTGCCAACCACGCCGCCGGGCGACGGGGAGCCGACGCCGGCGGTCGTGATGCAGAAGGTGACGGTGGCGGTATCCTAAGACGGGCTCGGTGCGAGCGTCGCTTGGGGGGCGCGATGCTTGCGGGGGTGGTCCGCGTTAGAACAGCGTCGCCTGGGCGCTCGGGAGCGGCGACGCGAGGCACTCGGGACCGTCGTAGCGAGCGTCGTTGACTGCCGCGCCGACCGGGCGCACGGCGGTCTGCGAGGCGTCCAGGCCGGCGATCAGCGCCGCCAGCCGCGCCGGCCGGGTCCCTGGGTCGAGCCATGACGCCTCGCATTGCGG
Source organism: Solirubrobacteraceae bacterium (assembly GCA_049518835.1). Classification (GTDB taxonomy): domain Bacteria; phylum Actinomycetota; class Thermoleophilia; order Solirubrobacterales; family Solirubrobacteraceae; genus Palsa-465. The sequence continues at coordinate 552 of JBEKRJ010000128.1, read as the reverse complement.
GGCGAGGATCACCGGCATGCGGTCGTGCAGCGGCGCGATCGCCGGGTTGGCCGCCGTCGTCAGGATCGTGCAGGTCCGCAGCGGGTGCTCCGGCACACCGCGCCAGATCGACCACAACCCCGCGAACGCAAACGGCGCGCCGTCGTCGCGGGTGATGTGAAACGCCTGCTTGGGCGCGCCCGGCAGCCGTTGCCACTCGTAGAAGCCGTCGGCCATGATCAGGCAGCGGAAGCGCTCGTAGGCACGGCGGAAGGCCGGGCGGCGCGCGACCGTCTCGACGCGGGCGTTGATCATCTTCAGCCCGGTGTCCGGGCGCTGCGCCCATGATGGCACCAGCCCCCAGCGCAGCAGCTCGCCGCGCGGCGCGCCGTCGCGGTCGGTCGTGACCGCGAGCACTTCGTCACCCGGCGCGACGTTGTAGCGCGGGCGCACCTCGATCGACTCTCCGACCGCAAAGGGTCCGCGGACGGCCGCGGGATCGGGCACCGCGAGCGTGTAGCGTCCGCACATCCGAGCTGGGACGCGTCAGCGCTGGCGCGTGGCGAGTTGCTC
>JBEKRJ010000127.1:0-9179 GCA_049518835.1 Solirubrobacteraceae bacterium | reverse complement strand
ATCGACGCGCTGATCGCGGCGGGCATGGACTGCGCGCGCCTGAACTGCTCGCACGGCACCCACGACGACCTGCGCCGCCGCGCCGACGCGGTGCGGGCCGCGGCGCAGCGTGCCAACCGATCGGTCGGGCTGCTGTTCGACCTCCAGGGTCCAAAGTTGCGGCTGTCGGCCGCAACCGTGGCCCGCAACGTCCAACCGGGCGAGGTCGTGACGTTTCGGGGCACGAACGAGCCCGTTCCCGACGATTGCGTCGCGGTCGACTTCACCGACTTCCCGCGGCTGGTGACCGAGCGCTCGCAGATCGTGATCGGCGACGGCGTGCCGCGCCTGACGGTCGAGTCCTCGGGACCGGGCGAAGTCGTCGCGCGGGTGATGTCGCCGGGCCTGCTCGGGCCGCGCAAAGGCATCAACGTCACCTACGCCCGGCCCGAGTTGCCGGCGATCACCGACAAGGACGTGCTCGACCTCGCGCTCGCGGTCGAGCTCGGGGCGGACTACGTCGCGTTGTCGTTCGTGCGCTCGGCGGCCGACCTCGAGCAGCTGCGCGTGCGCCTGGACGAGCTCGGCTGGCACGGGCGGACGGTCGCCAAGGTCGAGAAGATCGAGGCTTACGAGCACCTCGACGAGATCATCGTCGCCGCCGACGGCGTGATGGTCGCGCGCGGCGACTACGGCGTCGAGGCCGGCGTCGCGCGCGTCCCGCTGATGCAGAAGGACACGATCTACCGGGCGACGCAGGCGGGCAAGTTCGTGATCACGGCGACGCAGATGCTCGAGTCGATGATCCACTCGCCCGAGCCGACGCGCGCGGAGGCGACCGACGTCGCCAATGCGGTGATCGACGGCACGTCGGCGGTGATGCTGTCGGCCGAGACGGGCGTCGGCGACTACCCGGTCGAGGCGGTCCGGGCGATGTCGCAGCTCGCGGAGTTTGCCGAGGAGGCGCCGGTGATCCACGGACGCGCGCGGGGCGTGCGCGACACGCCCGCCGCCGCGGTCATGCACGCGGCGGTCGAGCTCGCCGAGGAGCTCGACGCCGCCGCGCTGCTGGTGCCGACGCTGACCGGCGGGTCGCCGCGGGCGTGCTCGAAGTACCGCCGCCGGCGGCCGATCATCGCCTTGTCGCACAGCCAGGCGGTCGCCAATCAGCTGACGCTCGAGTGGGGGGTGTATCCACAGGTGATGGACGTCAGCGACTCGGTCGACGACCTGATCGAGCGCGCGCTGGCGACGACCAAGGAGTTCAGCGGCTTCGCGAGCGGGACCCGCGTGGTGATCACCGCCGGGCAGCAGACCGGGACGGTCGGGGCCACGAACCTGATCATGCTGCGCGAGATTCCCTGATCCCGTCGTGTGCGCGTGAGCAAACTGGGTAAAGCACCGTGCGCAAGCGTGGGTTTCCCCGCATGTAGACGCGCGTGATGAGGCGTAGCGTGAAGCCATCGTGCGTGCACCAGTCAAATCCGAATCCGACGCGTTCTGGCTAACGCTGGCGGGCGCGCTGCGCGAGGCGATCGTCGGCGAGGTCGGCGACCCCACCCCAACCCCCGCGATCGAAGACGAGCTGCGCGATTTCGGTGCCGACGAAGTGATCGTCGTGACGCACCCGCGCGACCGCGAGACCCGGCACGAGCGTGCTCAGCTCACCCGCCTGCAGAGCGAGCTCGACGTGCCGGTCACGCAGATCGTGGTCGGGGATCCCGGCGAGCAGACGGCGATCGCCGTCTGAGCGCCTGCCCGCAACCACCCCGCGGCCCCGGGGTCAAGAGAGCAAGGGCCGCGGGGTGGACGCTCCCCGACGCTGCTCGCCGGCCGGATCTGCCGGACGGTGGCAAGCGCCGAGCCCCGCCGGGACGTAGGATCGGCGGATGGACCTGCCTTCCGGTCCGCGCGCTCCGGCGTTGTGGCAGACGCTGGGCTGGATGACCCGGCCGGCGGGGTTCATGACACGCGTGCACGCGCGGTTCGGCGACCCGGTCACGATCCGGACCTACTGGACCGAGGAGCCGATGGTCCTGTTCTCCTCCCCCGAAGCGGTGCGGGACGTGTTCCGGCTCGATCCGTCGATCGCGCCGGCGGGCCGGAGCTGGGAGTTCTTGCGGCCGTTCGCCGGGGCGCACTCGATCTTGTTGCTCGACGGCGACGAGCACCTGCGTCAGCGGCGCTTGCTGCAGGGCCCGTTCCACGGACAGCGGATGCTCGCGTTCGGACCCGTCGTCTCCGCGCTGGCCCGCGAGGAGCTCGCGACCTGGAGCGGCCGCGTGGTCACGCTCGAGCGGATGCGGGAGCTGACGCTCGAGATCATCCTGCGCGTCGTGTTCGGCTCGACCGCAGAGCAGGAGACGCGCCAGTTGCACGAGCTGATCGACGCAACGCTGGCGGGCGTCCGCTCGCTGCCGCGGATGCTCGCGATGGCGCTGATCCGGCGTGACCTCGGCCCGCGCAGCCCCTGGGGGCGCTTCCGGATCGCGGTTGAGCGCTTCGACGCGCTGCTGCTGGCGCTGATCGGCCGCCGGCGCGCCGAGCTGGCGCGGGCGGGCGGGCCTGACTCGGTCCTGTCGCTGTTGCTCGAGCAGCGCGACGCCGCTGGCCGGGGGCCGTCGGACGGGATCGTCCGCGATCAGCTCGTCGCGCTGCTGGTGGGCGGCCACGACAGCTCGGCGGCATCGCTGGCGTGGGCGTTTGAGCGGCTCGCGCGCCACCCCGATGTCCAGGCGCGACTTCGCCAAGGCGAGCCCGCGTACCTCGATGCGGTTGTCAAGGAGGTGCTGCGGGCGCGCCCGGCGCTGACGATCGCCCCGCGCCGGCTGCTTGCGCCGGCGCGGATCGCCGGGTGCGAGCTTCCCGCCGGCATCCAGGTTGCGGCGTGCCTGTGGCTCGCGCTGCGGCGCGAGGATCTGTGGCCCGCCGCGGCGGCGTTCCGCCCCGAGCGCTGGCTCGAGGGGCCGACGCCAAATCCGCTGTCCTGGATCCCGTTCGGCGGTGGCGTGCGCCGCTGTGCCGGAGCTCCGTTCGCCGAGCTGGAGTTGCGCGAGGTGTTGCGCGCGGCCGCGAGCTTGCGCCTGCGGCCGGTCCGGCCCGAAGGCGAGCGCGCGCGGCGCAGCATGCTGGTGGTCACGCCCGCCCGCGGCGGCGAGGTGCTGGTCGGATGAGCGTAAGGCTGTACGGCGGCGTTGAGACCGGCGGCACGTGGTGCGTGTGCGCACTCGGCACCGGTCCCGACGGGATCGTCGCGCACGAGCAGTTTCGGACGCGCGCGCCGGCGGAGACGATCGCGCGGATCGTCGGCTTCTTCGAGGCCAAAGGCGTGCCGGCGGCGATCGGGATCGGCTCGTTCGGCCCGGTTGACCTGGACCCCGGATCGCCGACTTGGGGGTATGTGACGACGACGCCGAAGCCGGGCTGGCAGCGGGTCTCGGTCGCGGCGGTGATCCGCGATCGGCTCGACGTGCCGGTCGTGTTCGACACCGACGTCAACGCGGCGGCGCTCGGCGAGCACCACTGGGGCGCCGGCAGCGGTGCGCCGAGCCTCTGCTATCTGACCGTCGGCACGGGGATCGGCGCGGGGCTGGCGCTCGACGGCCAGCCGTGGCACGGGCTCGTGCACCCGGAGGTCGGGCATCTGCGAATCCCGCACGACCAGCGCCGCGATCCGTTCGCCGGCGGCTGCCCCGCCCACGGCAACTGCTGGGAGGGGCTCGCGTCCGGACCCGCGATCGCCGCGCGCTGGAACGCCTCGCCGGCGCAGTTGCCCGCCGAGCATCCCGCGTGGGCGCTCGAGGCCGAGTACCTCGCGCTCGGGATCCTCAGCATCGTGTCGGTGATCAGCCCCCACCGGGTGATCGTCGGCGGCGGCGTGATGGAGCAGCCCCAGCTGCTGGCGGGCGTGCGCCGGCGGTTGCGCGAGCTCGTCGGCGGCTACCTGGACACGCCGCTGCTGGCGGCGGAGATCGACGCCTACCTCGTCGCGCCCGGCCTGGGCGACCGCGCCGGCGTGCTCGGCGCGATCGCGCTGGCGCGGCTGCACGACTGACCGTCCGCCGGCGCGATCAGGTACAGCTTCCGGTCGTGGGCGAGCCACGAGCGATCCAACTGCGCAGCGAACGGATCATCACGCCGGCGGGGACGATCGCCGGCGCGGTGCGGATCGTCGGCGGCCAGATCGCGTCGGTCGAGGTCGTCGGCGCTGCCACGCGGGCGGGCGCGGACGAGGTCGTCGAGCTCGGGCGCCGGTGGGTGGCCCCGGGGTACGTCGATCTCCACGTCCACGGCGGCGGCGGTGCGCAGTGCAACACGACCGAGCTCGACGAGCTCGCGGCCGTGGCTCGGTTTCACGCCGCGCACGGGACGACGGCGCTGCTCGCGAGCACCGTTGCCGCGCCGCCGCAGCGGCTCGCGGCGAGCGTCGCGACGATCGCGCGCGCCACGGCTGGTCTGCGGGAGGGCGCCGCGATCCTGGGATCGCACCTCGAGGGGCCGTTCCTGAGCCGGCGCCGGCCGGGGGCGATGGACCCCGCCCTGTTCGTAGACCCGTCGCCGGAGCTGCTCGCACGAGTGCTGGACGCTGGTGGCGGCAGCGTCGCGCTGATCACGCTCGCGCCGGAGCTCCCCGGGGCGCTGGCTTTGATCGGCGCGCTGTGCGACGCCGGCGTGGTCACGTCGATCGGCCACAGCGATGCGACGTATGCGCAGACGCGCGCGGCGGTCGGGGCCGGCGCGCGTGCCGTGACCCACCTGTTCAACGCGATGCGTCCGTTTGACCACCGCGAGCCCGGGGTGCTGGGGGCGGCGCTCGAGCTCCCCGAGCTGAGCTGCGAGCTGATCTGCGACGGCTTGCACGTGGCGCCGGCCGCGCTGGCGCTCGCGTTGCGGGCCAAGGGCGCCGGCGCGATCAGGCTGGTGACCGACGCGATGCAGGCCGCCGGCATGCCCGACGGCGAGTATCGCCTCGGCGCCGCCGCCGTGACGGTCGCCGGCGGTCGCGCCACAATCGCCGGCACCGGCACGCTCGCGGGCAGCACGTTGACGCTCGACGTCGCGGTCCGCAACGCGGTCGAGTTGCTCGGCGTCAGCGTCGAGCAGGCGGTCGCCCTCGCTTCCGGCAACCCGGCGAGGCTGCTGGGGCTGCAGCGGCGCAAGGGAGCGATCGCGCCGGGGATGGACGCCGACCTGACCGTGCTCGACGATGATCTGACGGCGCTGGCGACGATCGTGGCGGGAGCGTGGGTGCATCGGCCGGCTTCGGGCTGGTAGCGCTTGGCCTGACTTGCGCACCGTCGTGCGCGTGGTCGGTCCTACGCCGGCAGGCCGAGGCTCCGCGCAAGGAAGTCACGCTGCTCGGCGTAGAGGCCGTCGGGTAGGCGGGTGAACCATCCGCTCCCGCCCGCGGGCTCGGGTGCGGCGCCGCCGGCGATCGCGCAGCTGAACGCCAGTCCGACCGGCGAGTCGAGCCCGTTCAAATAGTGGCTCGGGTATTCGATGTAGCCGAGCAGCGCCCCGACGTCGACCTGCAGCCCGAGCTCATCGCGTGCGACGCGCTTGACCGCGTCGACGATCGGCTCGGCGAACAGCACCGTTCCGCCCGGGACATGCCAGGCGCCGACGTTGGGCGGGATCTCGCGGCGCGTCAGCAGCACCCCCAGTTGCGGCGTGGCGATCACGACCTCGACGCACAGCCTCGGGACGCGACTGTAGATCGCGTCGTACTCGGGCTTGGGAAGCCAGCCGGCGGGTCGCACGGGTTCAGTCATGCGCAACGATCAGAATGGTAGGAACGACGACGCTGATCGGCATCGAGGGTCAGCGACGCCTCGCTCCGGCGGCGAGAGCTAGGTTGGTGTCGTGGCCCTCACCTGGTCTGCAATCCAACCGGCCCGAGGTCGGATCCTGCTGCTCCACGGCGCGATGTCGACGGCCGGGACCTGGCATCGGATCGGAGGCGAGCTCGCTCGACACGGCTGGGATTGCCGCGCGGTCGATCTGCCCGGACACGGTGGCTCGCCACCGGTCCAAGGGCCGCTCGATCTGGACGCGCTCGTCGCCGGCGTCGTCGGTCAGCTGACCGAGCCGGTCGAGATCGTCGTCGGGCACAGCCTCGGCGCCGTCGTCGCGCTGGCGCTCGTGAGGCGCATGCACGAGCTCGCGAGTCGCATGCACGAGATCACACGCGCGCTCGTGCTCGAGGACCCGCCCGGGTCGCGCGGCGTCGACATGCCGGCGCTCGCGGCGCAGATTGCCAGTGACGCTGCTGTGGCACGCGACGACGTGGCTGCGCTGAGGCGACGCGAGCGAGCCGCAAACCCCCACTGGGACGACGCCGACGTCGAGCAGTCGATCGCTGGAGTGCTCGCCGCGCAGGCACCCGCGATCGTCGAGGCGCTAGGCGGGCCGCTGCACTGGGACCTGCCGGCGCTGGTCGCGGCGACGCCGCTGCCGACGCTGGTGCTGGCAGGGCGCGAGGGCAGCGGCCGGTTCCCGTGTGCCGACGGCGGCTCGGCACTCAACGGACGCGATCGAGCCGAGGTTCAACGCGCCGTGGGCGCTGGCCGGTTGGTCGTCATCGACGGTGGCGGTCACTGCCTGCACCGCGACGCGCCCGACCGATGGCTTGCAGCCGTGCTCGGCTTCATTGGACCAGCGATGCAAGCGCGCGGCGCGGACCGCTGACCGCACGCCTATCGTGGCTGGGCGCCGGCGGTCAGCGCGCGCCAGACGCGCTCGGGCGTCATCGGCAGGTCGCGCAGTCGCGCGCCGCCGGTCGCGGCGGCGATCGCGTTTGCGACCGCGCCGGCGACGCCGACGACGGGTGCCTCGCCGACGCCCTTGGCGCCGTAGGGCCCTTCCGGCGCCGGCACCTCGACGATCTCGGTGTCGATCCAGGGAACGACGGTTGCGGTCGGCATCGCGTAGTCGACCAGCGTCCCGGTCTGCAGCTGGCCGTAGCCGTCGTGCGAGAGTTGCTCGAGCAACGCCCAGCCGAGCCCCTGCGCGGTGCCACCGCGCATCTGTCCCTCGACCAGCGCCGGGTTCAGCGCCCGGCCGACGTCCTGGGCGATCACGTGCGCGAGCACGGTCACCGCGCCGGTGTCGGGATCGACGCGGACGTGTGCAAGGTGCGCTGCGGCCTGGGGCGCCGGCGGCTGCGACACGGCTCCGTGCCCCTCGACGGGCGGGTACGGGCTGCCGAACGTGAGGATCTTCGGCGCGAGCTCCTCGACCGAGATTGCCTTCGCGGGGACGCCCGCCGGTCGCACCTGGCCGTCTACGAGCTCGAGATCGTCGGGTGAGATCTCGAGCTCCTCGGCGGCCACCTCGAGCAGCCGCCGGCGAGCTTCGAGCGCGGCGCGCTGCACCGCACGCCCGACTGTGTAGGTGATCTTGCTGCCGCCGCTGGTGCCCGCATACGGGGCGCTCGAGGTGTCGGCGTTGACGACCCGCACGCGCGCAGGGTCGATTCCGAACGCGTCGGCGGCAATCGCGGCAAAAACTGTCTCGACGCCGGTCATGTCCGCGGCGCCGGTGACGATCGTCAGGCGGCCGTCGGCGTCCAAGCGGCAGGCCGCGGCGGCGGGCTCATAGCCGCCGGGCCACCAGCCGATCGCGAGGCCGACGCCCTCGTGCTCGGGAAGCTCGTCGCGCCGCGCCCACAGCGGGTGCGTGCGCAGCCGCTCCAGGCAGTCCTTGGCGCCGAAGGTCGGCAACTGCTGTCCGGACGCTGCGGTGTCGCCCTGGACGGTGACGTTGCGCAGGCGCAGCTCGAGCGCGTTGAGGCCGAGCTTGTGCGCCAGTTCGTCGAGCAGGGACTCGACCGCAAAGGCCGCCGGCGCGGCGGCCGGGGCGCGGTAGGCGCCGAACGTGACGCGATTGGTCGCGATCCCGAGTGCGGTCAGCTGGTGCGCCCGCCAACGGTACGGGCCCGCGCACAGCATCGCTGCGATCGACTCGACGCCGAAGTCGTCGGTCGAGCCGCGGTCGACGAGCACGCACGCGCGGATCGCGGTCAGCCGGCCGTCTGCCGTCGCGCCGAGCTCCAGCGACAGCAGCTCGGCGCCGGCGGGGTTGGTCGCGGCGACGTCCTCGCTGCGCGTCAGCACGAGCCGCACCGCGCGGCGCAGCACCAGCGCCGCCGAGGCGACGAGCGGCTCGATGATCATCATCTTGCCGCCGAACGCGCCGCCGAGCGGGGCGCTGCGGACGCGGATGCGGTCGGCCGGCAAGCCGAACAGCTTCGCCAGCGAGTCGCGCGTCGCGAACGGGGCCTGCGTCGAGCTGCGGATGATCAGCTCGCCGTCGGGCTCGATCGACGCGGTCGCGCTCTGGGGCTCGAGATACCCCTGATACATCCACGGCGTCGTGAACCGTCCGCGGACGACCGCGTCGCTGGCGGAGAGCGCGGCGTCGACGTCGCCGTGCTCCAGCCGCGCGGTGGCGAGCACGTTCTCAGACAGCTCCTCCTGCTCGCCGACGCCGGTGCTCGCCACCGCCGCGTGGGCATCGGCGAGATCCGAGCCGGCGCTGTCGGCGCTGGCCTTGATCCGCGCAGCCGGAGCTCCCGGCTGAGCGGCGAGCTCGAGATCGAGCACCGGATCGAGCGGGTCCAACTCCACGTCGACGAGCTCCACGGCGTCCTCGGCGAGCGCCTCGCTCTCGGCTACGACCAGCGCGACCGGCTGGCCGGCGTAGACGACCTCCTCCCTGGCGAGCGGCTCGTACAGGCGGCCGCGGCCGGAGGCGACGATCGGCAGATCGCTCGCGGTCAGCACCGCCACGACGCCCGGGAGCGCGAGCGCCTCCTCGGTCCGGATCGCGGTGATCAGCGCGTGGGCCTCGTGCGCCAGCACGAGCCGCGCGTGCAGCAGGCCGGGCACCGGCCCGTCGCCCGCGAACCGGGTCGCGCCGCGCACCTTGGGCTCGGAGTCACGGCGCGGCGAGGAGACGCCGACTGCAGGCATGAGCGCAAGCTAGCAGCCGCGCGCGGGCGGCCGGCGAGCCTGGGGTCCGTGGGCGTCCGCGACGTCACCGAACTCGTGGCGGCCTCGGCGACTAGCCGCGTGCTTGGGGCTCCCAGCGAAACCCCCGGACCGCGACGAGCGTGCCGGCGATCGCCCACGCCGTGAGGATGCCGACATCCGAGCCGGTCAGGCCGGTGCCGTGGACGCTGATCGCGACGCCGCGCTGGA